>DVLH01000282.1 GCA_018715585.1 Candidatus Aphodomonas merdavium | reverse complement strand
GCGCTTTTCTTTTCATTGATGGTTTTGGGTAAATTTCCGGTTAAGCACCGGGCAGATGGAGTGAATAGAACGCTATGGCAGAGAAGAAGCGGTTTTCCCTCTGGCTTCAGAAAAAAAATCGGCCTGCCGGGAAGAGTTCAGAGCCGTCCGATGCCGGCGAAGGCGGAGGGGAGCAGGTTGGTAGCCCGATGGCGGGGAAGCTCATTGACATTGAGGCGGTAGCGGACCCGGTCTTTGCGCAAAAAATCTTGGGCGACGGCGTTGCTATCCTTCCAACGGGCGGGGAAGTATATTCCCCCGTTGATGGCACGGTGGAAACTTTGCTGGAAAGCCATCACGCTGTGTGCCTGCGTTCCAGCAATGGGGCAGAACTGCTGATTCACGTGGGCAGGGACACCGTCTCTCTCAACGGCCGTTACTTTACCGCTCACGTTACGCAAGGCGAACGGGTGAAACGGGGGCAGCTCCTCCTTTCCTTTGATCGAAAGGCGATGCTTGCACAAAGGTTTGACCTGACAAGCCCCGTGGTGCTCACCAATGGCGATCAATTCATCTTGACAAAAGCGGACGGCGGGGCTGTGCGGCCGGGAGACCCCATCCTGTCGCTCGTCCCCAGGGCATGACGCCGCTTTTGCTTGCGGGAAAGGGAGGCACGGTTCCATGGTAAAATTCCGGTATACGATTGCGGATCCAAACGGGATGCATGCGCGGCCCGCAGGGTTGCTGGTTAGGGAGGCACAGAAGTTTCCCTGCGCAGTGACGTTGGCTTGCGGGGAAAAGCGCGCCGATCTAAAGCGGCTTTTTGCCGTTTTAAGCCTGGACATCAAGCACGGTGAGACGGTTGAGGTCGCTGTGGAGGGCGATGGAGAGGCGGAAGCGGCCGGAGCGCTGGAGCGATTCTTCCGGCAGAACTTTTAGGCATGGGGGCGCGGCCATGACGGTGTTGCAGGGCGAGGGAGTATCTGGCGGCGTGGCGTCGGGAAGGCTGCGCTTTTTTCGGCGGAATGCGCAGGAAACGCCGTATCGGGACGCCGCTGGGCCAGAGGTGGAACTGGCGCGCTACGAGGCTGCCCGCGATGCGGCAGCCGCACAGCTGGATAAGCTCTATGAGGATATGAAAGCCGCCTTGGGGGAAAAAAAGGCGTTCCTCTTTCAGGTCCATCGGATGATGCTGGAAGACCAGGATTTCCAGGATTGCATTACAAGCGCGATCCGGGAAGAAGGCGCCAGCGCGGAAGAAGCGATTAAGCGGGCGGACGCGCAGTTCTCACAAATGTTCGCCCGGATGGACGACGATTATCTGCGCGAGCGTGCTGCCGATGTGCGGGACGTCTCTCAACGGCTGTTGCGCATTTTGCGGGGGCGTCAGGAGGCAAGTACCGGCGGCGAACCGTGCGTTGTTGCGGCCGAGGATTTGACGCCCAGCGAGACTGCACAGTTGGACCGGCGCGTTGTTTTGGGCTTTGTGACGGCTAAGGGCGCTTATAATTCGCACACGGCTATTTTTGCTCGCACGATGGGCCTTCCCGCGGTGGTTGGCTTGGGGGAGAGGCTGCAGGCACAGCGGGAAGGGGAGCTCGTTTTTCTTGATGGCACAACAGGCGAAGTTTTTATCAACCCCGACGCCGCAACGGTTGCCCGCTTGGAGGCAGAGCGGGAACGGCAAGCGGCCCTCCGCTGCGATCTAAAGGCCTTGCGTGACCGGGAGGCTGTTGCTCCGGACGGACGGCGGGTCCTGGTGTGTGCGAACATTGGCTCAATTGGGGATTTGCAGGCAGTTGCCGATGCAGGAGCCGATGGGATTGGCCTGTTCCGCAGTGAATTTCTTTACCTGGAGCGGGATGATTATCCCACGGAGGAGGAGCTGTACCGTGCATACCGCCAAGTAGCCGAGGCGATGCAGGGGCGAACGGTGGTTATTCGCACGCTAGATATTGGTGCGGACAAGCAGGCCGCCTATTTTCAGCTGCCGCCAGAGGAAAACCCCGCCATGGGGTTTCGCGCCATTCGCATCTGTCTGGCACGGCCCGATGTGTTTCGTACACAGCTTCGCGCGCTCTACCGCGCATCAGCTTATGGGAAAATTGCAATCATGTTCCCCATGATCACATCCGTTAGCGAGGTGCTTGGCATTAAAGCGCTGTGTGCGCAGGTGCGTGCGGAGCTGCGGGAGGAGAAAACGCCTTTTGACGAGGATGTGCAGCTCGGAATCATGGTCGAAACGCCTGCCGCTGCCGTAATTAGCGACCTGTTGGCACGTGAAGTGGACTTTTTTAGCATTGGGACGAACGACCTGACACAGTTTACCTTGGCGGTGGACAGGCAAAACGCGCCGGCGCAGCCGTATTACGATCAACGCCATGAGGCGCTGCTGCGCTTGATCCGTATGACGGTGGAAAGCGCGCACAAGGCTGGCATTTGGGTAGGGGTCTGCGGAGAGCTAGCTGCTGATCCTTCCATGACTGGTTTTTTTCTGGATGTGGGCGTGGATGAGCTGTCCATGGCACCGCATGCCATTTGCAAAATCAAGGCGGAGATTTTAAACGGGTGATAGACGAGCGAGGGGAGTAAGCTTTTACCATGCCCGGGGAGTTAAAGGCCGCCGGGCTATTCCGAATTTGCGAGGCTTTGCGCTCCCTGCTGCCGCGGTTGCATTGCGGGCGCGTCTGGAAACAGGCGCGCTTTTTTGTGCGCAACGTTAATATTTCAGCGTATTGCCGCAAAGGACATTC
>DVLH01000281.1 GCA_018715585.1 Candidatus Aphodomonas merdavium | reverse complement strand
TTGGAACCGGCGGGCACAAGCGCTCAAGGAAGCTGTTGCGGCCCGTCCTTCGCCGGAGGCTGCGCAGGCGGAATTCCTGCACACGCTGGACGCCGTCCGCGCCGAAACGATGGCCGCCCAGCCGGATGAATTTCTCCGCCAGGAAGCCGGCCTTCTCTTTGACCAAGCGCGCCAGGCCGCGCTGTTTTTACAGGCGGTAGATTTCGCGCTTCCTGCGGGCAGCGCGCCAAAACCAGTTGCGCTATCCATCGTTGGCGTGGCGGCCGGCTTTCTTGCTTGTGCCTCCGCGCTGTTGGAGGGCGCTTTTCTTGCCGCGGGCTTTGCGCTGCTGGCCTCGCTCGCGCTGTTGCTCCCACTATTGCGCAACCGCGCGGCGGAACGGGAGATGCCGCGCGCCATCGTGCGGCCGGAGCGGCTTGTGCGCATGGGCGAGCTGCTTTCGCAGCATATCGATGGCTATCTGAACGATCTGCGCGCACTCAATGGGCAAATCGCCGGCCAGGCAAATGCCTGTACAGATCCCAGGGCCCTTTCCCTTTGCCAAGACCTATGGGAAAACCGCGCCGACGGGCCAAACGCCGCCAACCTCATAGTTGACGAAAGCATTGAATACCTTTTGACCAGAAATGGCTGCGAAATGCGCCTTTACGATGCCGCGCATGCGCATGCTTTTTTGACGCTGCCTTCGCGCAACGAAAGCAGGACCATCCGGCCGGCCATCTACGAGCGCGGAACACAAACCGTGTTGCTCCGCGGCCTGGCTGCCGTCAGAGAGGAGGGCGCATGACGTACATCGGCTTTGACCTGGGCGATGGAGAGAGCTGCGTCGCCTTCCTGACGCTTGATACGGTGATCGAGCCGCGCATCCTGTCCGTCTCGGGCAGCATGAGCTTCCTGTCTGCCGTGGCCGATTACCAGGGGGAACCGCTTGTCGGCTCCATGGCCCTTTCCACGCAAGGAGCGCAAAATGTCTCCATCCGCTTTAAAAGCCGCGTCCGCCGCGATCCGGACGGCGCGCTGGAGGACGTGCGGCGGTTTGTCCGCGGCGTTACGCAGCAGCTCCGCGCGGCGCAGGAGTTGGAGCCTTTCGACCAATGCAAGACGACCGTCGGCTGTCCTGCGGGCTGGAACGACAGCCTGCGCGCACGTTACCGCACCCTCTGCGAGGAGGCGGGACTGCCCAATGTCACGCTGACAAGCGAATCGCGCGCAGCGTTCCTCTACGCTAAAAACGCGCGCGGGCTGCAAGCGGATACCGATTTTCTCGCCGGCAGCACGCTCGTGATCGACATCGGCTCCTCCACGCTGGATTTCGCCTACGTTGTCGACGGGCGGGAGCACGGCGTGGGCACGTTCGGCGATACGCACCTGGGCGGCGGCGTGCTGGACGAATGCATCCTGGAGGAGGCCATCCGCTCCGCCCCGCCGGCAGAGCGCGAAAAAATCGAGGCCGTCTTCCGGCAAAGCCCCACCTGGCGCAGCCACGCGCTATACGCCGCGCGCAAGGTGAAAGAGGCGTACTTCTTAAACGAGGAAAAATACGAGTCGGAGCCGTGCATCGGCAGCGTGCGCATTTATTACGACGGCAAGCAGGAGCTCTTTTTCCGCCTGACGCCGGAGGTGATTTGGCAAATCTGCCGCCAGCCCGTGGCGGAGCTGGAAAATCGCTCGTTCCTGGCGAGCCTCCAGGACGCGCTCAACCGTGCGCGGCAGCAAACAGCGCAAAACCCGCCGCAGACCGTTGTGCTCACGGGCGGCGCCTCGCGCATGGCGTTTTTCCGCGCGCAATGCCGCGAAACGTTCCCGGAAGCAAAGCTGATCTGCTGTCCCGAGCCGGAGTTCTCCATCGCGCGCGGCCTCGCCTATGCCGGCCGCACGGATGAATTACTCAAAGCCTTTCGCGAAGAAATCCACTTATACCTTAGCGGCAACGCCGTAGAGGAAGCGGCCCGTGCGCAACTGCCGGCGCTTTTGCATGCGCTTTCAGAGCTGTTTACGTCGCTGATTGCACAGCAATGCGCCGCCCCGGCCGCCGACGCTTGGCGCGACGGTTCGCTGCGCACGCTACAACAAATGCGCGAGCAGATCGCGCGCGATTCGCGCCAGCTGCTGCTGCAGCCGCAGACGCAGCAGCAAATGCGCGCCACGGCGGCACAGTGGCTGGAAAACGTGCAGGATATGCTGCAAACGCAGGTGGACGCCATCTGCATCCGCTACAAAATCCCCTGCGAGATGATGCGCCTTCCTCCGCCGGAATTGCGCCCGGACGGCGCGCTGGCCAGCGGCAAGCTGCTCGACATCGATGCGCTGCGGATGATCGAAACGGTTGTGGGGGCGATTGTGGCGGCGGTCGGCGCGGCGCTGTGCGGCGGCGCGGGCCTGGCGCTGCTGATGGAAGGGCCGCTGGGATTGCTTGCAGGCGCGGCGATCGGCGTCGTTGCGGCGCTGCTTGGAAAACCCGCGCTGGAATCGCTGCTGATGCGCGCCGACCTCCCCATGCCCATGCGCAAAATGATGCGCAAGGGCGCACTCGTCTCGCCGCGCAGCCTGGCCAAAATGGAAAAGCAGCTGGAAACTGCCCTGGGCGCGGACAGCGCACTCAGCGCACAGATTGTCTCCGATGTCGCCAAAGAACTCGACGCCTTCATCGAACGCCTGGCCGCCAAGACGGAGATCCGCCTCACTTGACGCCCTGCGGTGCGCATTAACGCAGATTTCTTTTTTCCAGCCTGTTGTGCGGCATTCGTTGGCAATTTTGCCCGCACACTCGCGGCGCCCGCAAAGGCGCAAAAGCGGTTTGGCTCCATGGGTAGGTTCTTGCGCCAAGAAAAAAATACCACCCCTCTCGCCCGGCGCTTGCAGCGGCAGCGTTAAAGGATGCGGTGTTTTCCCTTGCAATCTGCAAGGGTTTTTCTTTTATAAAATGAAACAAAATTGCGCTGGTATTTTCGCCTTTGTTTCCCGCACATATTCGCACTTTCGCCGGAAAAACTGAATGCGAAGATGCGACAGGAGGGAAAAAAATGGCGATTTTTGAGGTAGAGCCGGGCGCCCCGCTAATGGGCGAAGCAGTCATTCATCCGGCGAAAAACGCGGCCCTTCCGGTAATCGCGGCATCCCTGCTGACGGCGGATACGTTGGTTGTGCCCGACATGCCGGATTTGACGGACGTGCAATCCATGTGCGAGCTGCTTGTGGCGTGCGGCGCAACCGTTGAACGCGACGGTGCTTCCATGGCATTATCCGCGCGGCAGCTTACCCCGCCCGCATCTGCCGCGATGATGCGCTGGACGCGCGCATCGGCGCTGATCATGGGCCCGATGCTCGCGCGCCTGGGCTACGCGCGCATCACCATGCCGGGCGGCTGCGCTATCGGCCAGCGGCCGATTGACCTACACCTAAAAGGGATGGCGGCGCTCGGCGCGGAAGTAACGACGCGGCAGGGCTTTATCGAACTGCACGGGACGCTTCGCGGCGCCGTCGTCTATCTGGATTTGCCAAGCGTCGGTGCGACGGAAAACATTATGATGGCCGCAACGCTTGCCGACGGCGTCACGCGCATTGAAAACGCAGCCAAGGAACCGGAAGTCGTCGATTTGGCGCACTGTCTCAACGCGATGGGCGCGCTGGTGCACGGGGCGGGCACGGCCACCATCGTCGTGCGCGGCGTCGAATCTCTCCACGGCGCAACCCATCAGCCCATCCCTGACCGGATTGAGGCCGGCACGCTCTGCTGCGCAGCCGCAGCCGCAGGCGGCAACATCCTGCTTCGCAACGCGCGGCCCGAGCAAATGCGCGCGCTGCTGTTCAAGCTACAGGAATCGGGCACTACCGTGTCGGAGTTTCCGGGCGGGCTGCGCATCCGCGGCAAGGCCAAATGGCCCATGGAGATCCGGACGTTAAGCTATCCCGGTTTCCCTACCGATATGCAGGCGCCCATGATGGTTGTCGCCTGCGTTACGCCCGGCACATCCGTGTTCCTGGAGACGATTTTCGAAAATCGCTTCATGCACGTGCCGGAGCTGATCCGCATGGGGGCAAGCATCCGCGTGGAAGACCGGGTGGCCGTCATCGAAGGCGGCTATCGCCTGCAAGGGGCAGACGTGCGCTGCCCCGATTTGCGCAGCGGCGCGGCGCTGCTGCTGGCTGGCTTGACGGCCGACGGCATCACGCGTGTCGAGGATGGCGCGGGCCATATCGATCGCGGGTACGTCCGCCTGGAAGAGACGCTCTCGGCGCTTGGAGCGAAAGTGCGAAGGCTGTAAGGACAGCACCGTTAGTGCGGCATGCCGCTTAAGCACCGAAACCGCCCCAAAAGCGCCCATCCGCCCGGTGGAGGCACCCTGCGCCACCCATGCATGCGCCCGCCATTTTCTGGGAAACATTTCCTTGGAAAAATGATGAAGGGGGAAAAGCAAGCATGAACGAACGATGGGAAAAGGCGCGTTTTTTCATCTCTATCGCCGTAAGCCTAGGCGTAATCGTCGCCTCATCGCTTTGGGCGTATGCCCTGCGCGAAAAGGAGACGGCAGCCGCCTCCATACAGCAGGCGGAACAGCCGGGCCCGCAGCTGGCATGTTCTCCCGTACAGGGAGAAACGCTGCGGGCGTTTTCGGCGTTTAGCTGGGATGAAACGCTCGCATGTTACGGTGCGCATGAGGCCGTGGATTTAACCGCAGAAGAAGGCGAACCCGTGCTGGCCGTATCGGACGGGACCGTCACCGCCGTACGGCGGGACAGGCTCTGGGGCGGCATGGTCGAAATCCAGGCAAAGGATGGTGCGCTGCTCCAATACGCTTCGCTCGCATGGCCAGCGGCTGTCGCCGCAGGCGATGTGGTCACGGCGGGAACAGCCATCGGTTACGCCGGCACGGCACCGTGCGAAGCCGCTCTGGGGCCGCATGTGCATTTTGCCTACTTGCGCGAGGGGCAAAACATTTGTCCTCCGTTCTAGCGCCCGGAATGCTGCCCGCGCCTCAAGCGGGCTCAAGCGGCGCATTCTCCCGGCTTATTATTTTTTCTGCTGAAGCAGAAGACCGCATCGCCAGGGAGCTGTTGCCGGAGGTGTAGTTGTAGTGCGCGGACGTCGCGCCAACGTGCGTCATCGACGCAAGCGTGCTCACCTTCTCATACGCGCAGCCCGGATTGTTGTGGTCGCACCAGTTGAAGTCGATGTTGACCAAATTATCATTTCCAGAGGTCAGCTCCTGCTCCGTGCCATTGTTGACAAACCATTTGCCGCCACTCTCATACGGAGGAAAAAGGTTCCAGCTGTCATGCTCGATGTGGCCGCCC
>DVLH01000280.1 GCA_018715585.1 Candidatus Aphodomonas merdavium | reverse complement strand
AACGTCGTGATCGCGTTTGCCTTTTTTCTATGCTATTTATATCAGTTTATCTACATCCCCATCACCTGGTTCAAGCGCATACCGCCTCACCGGCAGTCCGTTCCTCATCGTTATGCAGTGCTCATTTCCGCCCGCAATGAAGAAGCCGTTCTCCCACAGCTCATTGAAAGCATCCATTCCCAAACGTATGACAAGCAGCTGATCACTGTATTTGTCATCGCAGACAACTGCACCGATGGCACGGCCGAAGCCGCCCGCCAGGCCGGTGCCGTCGTCTACGAGCGCCAGAATCAAAACCTGATCGGCAAAGGATACGCGCTGGATGAGCTGATGTGCAACATTGCACGCGACTACCCAGAGGATCCTTTCGACGGCTATTTCGTCTTTGACGCCGACAACGTGCTCAACCCCGACTACGTCGAAGAAATGAACAAAACCTTCAGCGACGGGTATCAGATCATCACCAGCTACCGCAACTCTAAAAACTTTGGCGACAACTGGATTTCTGCCGGTTATGCGCTTTGGTTCCTGCGCGAGGCGAAATACCTTAACCAGGCGCGCATGGCGCTCGGGACGAGCTGCGCCGTCTCCGGCACGGGGTTCCTCTTTAGCCGGGAGATTGTGCGCAAAAACAACGGCTGGCCCTTTTACCTGCTGACGGAGGATATCCAGTTCACCGTCCATAGCGTGGTCAACGGGGACATCATCGGCTATTGCCCAACGGCTATCTTTTACGATGAGCAGCCCACCAGTTTTCGCCAATCCTGGCGGCAACGCCTGCGCTGGTCGAAGGGATTTTTGCAGGTTTTCCGCCGGTATGGCCTATCGTTGATCAAAAACTGCCTGTGTGGCAATTTTTCGGCGTATGATATGACGATGACCACCATGCCTGCCATGTTGCTCTCCTTTTTGGGGATTGTGATGAACTCCGCGGCTTGCATCGTGGGGCTTGCGACGGACAACATGCCGCTATGTAAAATGGGGCTGACAGTGTTGGCTGACTTTTTTTGCGGCACATACCTGACGATCTTCGTTGTTGGCCTGGTCACGCTCGTGACGGAATGGCGGCAGATTCACACCCATACTGCAAAAAAGGTGCTCTATCTTTTCACCTTCCCGCTATTTATGCTCACCTATATCCCTATCGCCTTTCAATCGCTCTACAAGCGCGTAACATGGACCCCCATCGTCCACAAGCGTATCAAAACGGTGGAAGACATCCAGGCAGGCGACCGGTGCGAATAATTAAAAGCGGCATCCTTGCAAAAAAAGCGCGCCGGCCGGCCATGCGTTTCTGGCGTCCGGCGTTTTCCTTTGCCGGAAAGTGCGCTTTTCCCGGCAGGCAAGGCGCAAAAGCCGCCTTTTTTTGCAAAAAAGCGCTTGCATTTCCGGCGCAAAGTATGCTATAATCTTGCGGCAAAACGCACTTCTGCCGATTGGCGCGGGCGTGCCGTGCAAAGCGGTGCCGCTCCGAAGTGAGGCAGGAGGAGGAAAAACAAGGAGGATTCTCATGGCAGTCATTTCTATGAAACAGTTGCTCGAAGCCGGTGTGCATTTCGGTCACCAGACCCGCCGGTGGAACCCGAAGATGGCTCCCTACATCTTCACCGAGCGCAACGGCATCTACATCATCGACCTGCAAAAGACCGTCCGCAAGATTGACGAAGCGTATATGTTCATCCGCGACGTAGCGATGGAAGGCAAGTCCATCCTCTTTGTGGGCACGAAGAAGCAGGCGCAGGAGTCCATCGAACAGGAAGCCAAGCGCTGCAACATGTTCTATGTGAACAACCGTTGGCTGGGCGGCATGCTTACCAACTTCCGCACCATCCGTACCCGCGTCGACCGCCTCAACCGCATTGACCAAATGGAAGCCTCCGGCCAGTTCGACGTGCTCCCCAAGAAGGAAGTTGTCAAACTGCAGCACGAGCGTGAAAAGCTCGAGGCGAACCTCGGCGGTATCCGCGAAATGAAAAAACTCCCCGGCGCGCTCTTCGTCGTCGATCCGCGCAAGGAACACATCGCCGTCAGCGAAGCCCGCATCCTGGGCATCCCGATTGTCGCCATCGTCGATACGAACTGCGATCCGGACGAAGTGGACCACGTCATCCCCGGCAACGACGACGCCATCCGTGCCGTCAAGCTCATCGCCGGCAAGATGGCTGACGCCGTGCTGGAAGGCAAGCAGGGCGAGCAGTCCGAAGCCACTGAACCCCAGGCTGCCGAAGCCTAAGCCTATCCCGGCCATCAACAACTAGCGCCGAGACAATAACAGGAGGAGATTCCATGGAAATTACCGCCGCAATGGTCAAAGAGCTGCGCGAGCGCACGGGCGCCGGCATGTTGGATTGCAAAAAGATGCTCGTCGAGGCCGACGGCAACATGGACAAGGCCATTGAGCTGCTGCGCGAAAAGGGCCTGGCTGCTGCCGCCAAGAAAGCCGGCCGCATCGCCGCTGAAGGCCTGGTGGAAAGCTACATCCACATGGGCGGCAAGATCGGCGTGCTGGTAGAAGTCAACTGCGAGACGGACTTCGTCGCCAACACGGACCGCTTTAAGACCCTTTGCCACGATATCGCCATGCACATTGCTGCCGCCAAGCCCGAGTTCCTCGACAAGGCCGACGTGCCCACCGAAAACCTCGAGAAGGAAAAAGAGATCCTTCGCGCGCAGGCGCTCAACGAGGGTAAACCCGAGAAGATCGTCGACCGCATGGTGGAAGGCCGCATCGAAAAATACTACAAAGAGGTTTGCCTGATGGAGCAGCCCTTTGTTAAAGAGCCGGAAAAGACGATCCGCGATTTGATTTCCGACGCGACCGTCGCCATCGGCGAAAAGATTTCAATCCGCCGCTTTGTGCGCTATGAGCGCGGCGAAGGCATCGAAAAGCGCAAGGACGATTTCGCCGCCGAAATCGCCGAAAATATGAAAAAGGCGGGGCTGTGAGCCTTGACGCCAAACAAAAGGGACGCTGCGAAGCGTCCTTTTTTTAAGGAGTGAAGCACGATGTACAAACGAGTATTGATTAAGCTTTCCGGCGAAGCGCTGGGGGAAAACGGCGTGTTGTTTGATTTTGTCCAAATCAAGCGCGTGGCAAAGGCGCTCAAAGCGCTTCATGACGCAGGCGCACAGGTTGCCGTCGTTATCGGCGCGGGCAACATCTGGCGCGGCCGCCGGGGTCCGGCTGCCGGCATGAACGCCGTCAACGCCGATAACATGGGCATGCTCGGTACGGCTGTCAACTGCATCGCCATGCAGGATGCGCTCGAGCAGCTCGGCCTGGATGCGCGCACGATGAGCGCCGTGCCGATGCACCGTTTTGCGGAAACATACGTAACCGCTGACGCCGTGCGCCACCTGCAAGCAGGGCGCGTGGTTCTCTTTGCCTGCGGTATCGGCTGTCCCGCCTTTTCCACGGATACAACCGCCGCGCTGCGCGCGATTGAAATCGGCGCCGACGCAATTTTGCTCGCCAAGAACATCGACGGCGTCTATGACGACGATCCGCACATCAACCCCGCCGCAAAGCGGCTGGATGATCTTACCTACGAGGAAGCACAGCGCCGCAACCTCAAAGTGATGGACGAGGCCGCCTTTATTCTTTGCAAAGAAAACAACGTTCAGGCCGTGCGCGTCTTTGGCCTGGACGATCCGGAAAATATCGTGCGCGTGGCGCAAGGGGAACGCTTGGGCAGCGTGGTGCATCCCTAACGCGCGCTTTTGCGCTTTAAAGCAAAGCGAAGGAATTTGTCCCCCGGATGTGCGGCGCGCGCGTGCGCGTCGCGCTTTTTAAAAAGCCGTCCTTTTACGGTTTGCAAGCGCACTGTCCATTCCCAAAAAAGGATAATGGCCCCGAAACCCATATCAAGCCGGCGAAGGCAAAACATCTTGCACGTTTTGCGGCACGCGGGCAACTCACTCTTGCGAAACGTGCGAAAACAAGGTACAATGTTTCCATCAAGAGCTTGCAGAACAGGAGTGATTGGTCATGACGACGGATCAAATTCTCGACACCGCAAAGGATAAGATGGGCAAAACCGCAGCGGCGTTAAAAAAAGATTTTTCCAGCCTGCGCGCCGGCCGCGCCAATCCGCAGCTGTTGGACCGCATCACGGTTGACTATTACGGCACGCCCACGCCGCTCAACCAGCTCGGCAATATCTCCGCGCCTGAACCGCGCATGTTGATTATTTCCCTGTGGGACCCCAAGCAGATTCCGCTGGTGGAAAAGGCGATCATGAAATCCGACCTGGGCATGACGCCCGCCAATGACGGCCGCATTATCCGCTTGATCGTGCCGGAGCTCAACGAGGAGCGCCGCAAGGAGCTGACAAAGCTTGTGCGCAAGAGCTGCGAGGAGAGCAAGGTTGCCGTGCGCAACATTCGCCGCGACGCTGTGGAACAGTTCAAAAAAATGAAGAAAAACAGCGAAATCACCGAGGACGATCAAAAAGTGGCCGAAAACGACATCCAGAAGATTTATGACAACGCCATCAAAGAGCTGGACAAAATCGCATCCGAAAAGGAAAAGGAGATCATGTCGGTTTGACAGAGGAGAGCTTGCTCGGCCTGCCGCTGGCGCAGGCGGTTTGCCGCCTGCGGCAGGAAGGCATTGAACCCGAAATCGAACAAAGCTGCGCACCGCGCCGCCCGCAAGGGGGCGGCGCGGTGCGCGTCGTTCGCGTGCTGCAAGGCGGGCACAAGTTGACGGTCTGTGACTTTTACGAGCCCATCAAAAGTGCGGAGGAGGCCTCGTATGGCGGAGAGCTATAAAAAACCCGAACGCCTGCCGCGCCATGTCGCCATCATCATGGACGGCAACGGCCGGTGGGCGAAGGCACGTGGGCTGCCCCGCGCGCTTGGCCATCGCGCCGGCGTGGAGGCCATGCGCGCGATCATCCGCGAAAGCGGGGAGCTTGGCATCGAGGTGCTCTCGCTCTATGCCTTCTCCACCGAAAACTGGAAGCGCTCCAACGAGGAAGTCGGCGTGCTGATGGGGCTCATCCTGGAGTTTTGCAAAGCGGAAATTGACAACCTTTTCCGCAACAACGTGCGTGTGCGCATTTTGGGCGATTTGGCCCACATGCCCGCTCCGCAGCGCGCGGCGCTGGAGGAGGCCGTGCGCCGCACGGCGTCGCGCACGGGGTTACAGCTCAACTTTGCCATCAACTATGGAGGACGTGATGAGCTGTGCCGCGCCGTGCGGGCGTTGGCCGCGCAAGCGGCGAGCGGCGTGCTGGCGCCGGACGCGATTGACGAGGACGCGCTGCGGCAGGCGCTGGACACCCGCGGCCAACCGGATGTGGACCTTGTGATCCGCACAAGCGGAGAATTGCGCCTGAGCAATTTTTTACCGTTTCAAACGGCGTATGCGGAGTTTCAATTTCCCACCGTGCTCTGGCCGGATTTTGACGTGGCGGCCTTTCATGCTGCGTTGGACGATTACGCCCGGCGTGACCGCCGCTTCGGCGGCAGGAACGAGCCCTGACGCGCTCACGGAGGAAGAGTTTCATGAAACAGCGAATCATCACCGGCGCGCTCTATGCGGCGGTACTGCTGCTCGTTTTGATTTTCCGGCGCTGGCTGCTTGCGCCTGCGCTGGAGATTGCGGCGCTGCTGTGCTGCTTTGAGATGCTGCGCGCTTTTAACAAAAAAGGATTGCGCCCCGCAAAGGTGCTCACCCTCATTTGCGCGGCGCTCCCTGTCCCCGCCGCTTTTTTGGGTGGCGGCAGCGGCGCGTTTGCCTTCTGCTGTTTCGCGCTGTTTTTGTTGTTGGTGTGCCATCTGTTCCGCGCCTCCCCTTCGTTGCCGGATACGGCCAGCGCGCTTTTGTCCGCAACGTATGCGTCCGTGCCGCTGGCGCTGCTGTGCGCCGTGCTGCGTGTGGAAAACCGTGCCGCCGGCGGCCTGCTCATCGCCGCGGCATTCCTCTTTGCCTATGCCGGGGATGTGCTCGCCTATTTTTCCGGCTTCCTCTTTGGCAAGCACCTGATGGCGCCGAACCTATCCCCGAAAAAAACGTGGGAAGGCGCTGCCGGAGGGATTCTCGGCAGCCTGCTCACCGGTTCCGCCCTTTACGGCATCGGCCGGTACCTGTCTGCGCCGTTCGTGTTCTGGCATATGATCCTCCTGGCGCTGTTTTGTGCCGTTGCCGAACAGGTCGGCGATTTGACCGCTTCGCTCATCAAGCGTTATTGCGGCGTAAAGGATTACGGCAACCTCTTTCCCGGCCATGGCGGCATGATGGACCGCATGGACAGCGTTTTTTTTACCGCGTTCGCCGTCTATGTCTATTGCCACCTTGCGGCGTTCCTCTAAATCCAGGCCGGGCACAAGCAGGCATAAGGAGACAAAAAACGTGAAACGCTTATCCATCCTGGGGAGCACTGGCTCCATCGGCGCGCAGGCGCTTGACGTCGCCGCCCGCCATAAGGACCGTTTTTCCATCGTTGCCCTGACGGCCTATTCCAGCGCCGAAAAGCTTTTCGCCCAGGTGCGCGCGTTCCGTCCCAAGTTCGCCGGGCTCGTCGTACCGCCCAAAGAGCTTCCGGACGACGTCAAGTTTTGCCAATGGTCGTTCGGGCCGGACTGTTTGCGTCAGGCGGCAACGCTCGCCGAGGCGGACGACGTGCTCGTGAGCGTCGTGGGGTTTGCGGGGCTTCCCGCCGTGCTGGACGCGCTGGGCGCAGGCAAGCGCGTGCTGCTGGCCAACAAGGAGGCGCTCGTAGCAGGCGGCGCACTCGTAACGCAGGCGGCGCATGCGGCAGGCCGCCCGCTCGTCCCCGTGGACAGCGAGCACAGCGCCATCTTCCAATGCCTGCGCGCGCGCGACACGAACGCTCCCGCACGGCTGATCCTCACGGCGTCCGGCGGGCCGCTGCGCACGCTGAGCGCCGCAGAGATTGAAAACGCGTCGGTGGAAACGGTGCTGCGCCATCCCAACTGGCACATGGGCCGCAAGATCACCGTCGATTCCGCCAGCATGATCAACAAAGCGCTGGAAATCATCGAAGCGCGCTGGCTTTTCAACATGCGGCCGGAAGCCGTCGATGTCCTCGTGCATCCGCAGAGCGTCGTCCACTCGCTCGTGGAGTTTGACGACGGCTGCCTGCTGGCACAGCTGGGCGTGGCGGACATGCGCCTGCCCATCCTCTACGCGATGGCCTATCCGGACAGGCTAACCACCGGCGCGCCGCGCCTGGACCTCTCGCGCTGCGGGCCGCTCAGCTTTGAAGCCCCGGACAAGGAGCGCTTTCCCGGATTGTTCCTTGCCTACGATGCGCTGCGCGCGGGCGGCGCCTGCTGCGCGGTGCTTAACGCGGCCAACGAGGTCGCCGTCGATGCCTTTTTGGCCGGGCGCCTTCCCTTTGGCGCCATTTACCGCACGGTGCGCGACACGCTGGAAAAGCTCGGCGCCCCGGACGCATCCTCGCTGCAGGCTGTCACGGCGGCCGACGCGCTCGCCAGGCGGACGGCGCGCGAAATTCTCCCGCGGTATGAATGAGCCGAGCGTCCGCATAGGCTAAAAAAAACAGGAGGCTTGCATTGAATCAACTGCTCAACTTGCTTTACTGGCTGGCGGCGATCGTCATGTTCGGCCTGCTGGTCACACTGCATGAGCTTGGCCACTATTTGGCCGCGCGCCTAACGCACGTGCCGGTGGCGGAGTTTGCCGTCGGCATCGGGCCAAAGCTCGTTTCCGTCAAGCGCAAAAAAACGAGCGTCATCTTTTCGCTGCGCGCGCTGCCGCTGGGCGGTTATTGCCGCTTTTATGCCGACGATGAAAACGGCGTGCAAGACCATCCCGGTGCGTATTCGCGTCAAAAAATCTGGAAGCGTGCGCTGATTGCCTTTGGCGGCCCGCTCTTTAACATGCTTGTTTGCGTGTTGGCGCTGTTCTTGCTCTATGCTGCGGTGGGGCTGTTTGCCTCCGTACCCGTAGTGGGCAACCTGATTGACGGCCTGCCTGCGCAGGACGCCGGCTTTGCCGTGGGCGACCGCATTGTCTCCATCAACGGCCAGCCGGTAGCTTCCTCGGCCGACGCTTCGCTGCTCATCAGCGAGGCGGGCGACGCCCCGGTTGATTTCACGCTCGAGCGCGACGGCGAGACGGTGGAAATCACGCTCACGCCGCAATGGTCGCAACAGGAGCAGCGGCTAATGGTGGGCATTGAATATTTGCTCGTCCCTTACCGCTTCCCGCTGCTTGATTCGCTGCAATATTCCGTGGAAGCAACGGCCGAGATGTCCGGTGCAATCGTGCGCGTTTTGCGCGATTTAATCTTTAAAGGCAAGGGCGTCGACAACCTCTCCGGCCCCATCGGCACCGTCACCGTCATCAAAGAGGAAACGCAGGCAGGCGGGATCCGCAGCTACCTGCAGCTGACGGCGTTCATCAGCGTCAACCTGGGACTTTTTAACCTGCTTCCCATTCCCGGGCTGGACGGCAGCCGCCTGGTCTTTTTGCTGGTGGAGAAAATCCGCGGCAAGCGCATCCCGCCGGAAAAGGAGAGCATCGTCATTCTCATCGGCTTTGGCCTGCTGCTGTTGCTGATGGTGGTGGTGATGTATCAGGACATTGTGAGGCTGATAACATGACAAAACGCGTCAATTGCGGCGGCGTCGCCATCGGCGGCGGCGCACGCGTTTCCATACAATCCATGACAAACACCGACACCCGCGACGTGGAGGCGACGGCCGCGCAGATCCGCTGCCTTGCTGCCGCCGGGTGCGACATTGTGCGCGTCTCTGTCTATGACGAAGCATGCGCCAAGGCCGTGCGGACGCTCGTGGAGCAAAGCCCTGTGCCGCTTGTCGCGGACATCCACTTCGACTACACGCTCGCGCTCCAAGCGGTGGAAAACGGCATAAGCAAGCTGCGCATTAACCCCGGCAACATCGGCGGACAGGACCGGGTGCGCGCCGTCGCCGACTGCGCCAAGGCACACCATGTGCCCATCCGCATCGGCGTCAACTCCGGCTCGGTGGAAAAGGAACTGCTAAATCAATACGGCAGGCCCTGCGCAGAGGCGATGGCCGAGAGCGCGCTGCGACATGCGCGGCTGCTGGAAAAAGCCGGGTTTGACGATATCGTCCTTTCCGCAAAGGCGTCCAACGTGCGCGAGACGGTAGAGGTCAACCGCACGCTCGCGCGCCTTTGCGATTACCCGCTGCACATCGGGGTGACGGAGGCCGGGCTGCCCGGCAGCGGCACGGTCAAATCGGCCATTGCAATCGGCGCGCTGCTGATGGAAGGCATCGGCGATACGGTGCGCGTTTCGCTCAGCGGCGACCCCATCGGCGAACCCGCTGCCGCGCTTGAAATATTGCGTGCGCTTTCCTTGCGCCGCGGCGTGGACATCATCGCCTGCCCAACCTGCGGGCGCACATGCATCGACGTGGCCGCAATCGCCGAAAAGGTTACGCGCGCCACGCGAGACTGGGACCTTCCGCTGCGCGTGGCAGTGATGGGCTGCGTCGTCAACGGCCCGGGCGAGGCGCGCGAGGCGGACATCGGCGTCGCGGGCGCCAAGGACGGCTTTGCGCTGTTCCGCCGTGGACAGGCCCCCGTGCCCATGCGTGGCGACCCGGCGCAGGCGCTTTTGGAGGCGCTCAACGCCATGAAAGAAGCGGCCGCCCGGTAACGTCCGGCCCGCTGTGTTTTTACCGCCCGCTTTTCGCATAGAAAGGACATCGCCATGCAATGGGAATCGTTCCTGGAAGGGAATCTTGAGCCGTTACGGGACCACCTACAGCTGGAAAAAGTATTGGTGGACCGCGATGCGACGCGCCTGCTCGTCTGCTTTCTCAGCGACAGGTTGGTAGCCGAGGAGGAATACCTGCTTTTGCGCGGCGTACTACAAAAGCGCTTTGGCCCGCTCAAGGTTTCGCTGCGCGT
>DVLH01000279.1 GCA_018715585.1 Candidatus Aphodomonas merdavium | reverse complement strand
GCGACGGCGCGCCGCTGGCCGCGTGGGCGGCCCTGCTGGCGCTGAGCGGATGCGGTGCGGCGCTGCTGAAGAAGAGAAAAACGGGCGAAGCGCGATAATAAAAGAAAGCACAGTCCGCCCCCGCCGGTTTTCCGGCGGGGGCGGTTTATCCATTCTCCCGCCGGCCAGGGAATTCCAAACGCACCCCGGCAAATGCATTCGCGGCCAATGTCTCACGGGAGAGAAAGATGGAAACCAGGCGGGAAAAGTGAAAACCGTGAACATAAAAAGCCTCGCTTTTGAGCTTTCAAAGCAAGGCTTTTTCAATCGATACAAGTTCAAGGCAAAACGCCCGCACTGCCGGTTTGCCCCCGGTGGGACCGCGCCGCCGGACGGCGCGAAAGGCGCTGCCTTGCGCTTTTATTTTAAGACGCCAAGCGCCATGTCCTGAAAAATCCCGGGTGTATTTTTGAGCGCCGCAAACGTGCCCCGTTGGACAATGCGGCCGTTCTCCATAACGATGATTTCATCGCAGTTTTGCAGTGTGGTCAGCCGGTGCGCGATGGAGAGAACAGTCGTACCGCAGGATTCCTTCATCTTTTCGATTTCCTGTTGAATGTGCTTTTCGGAGGTATTATCCAGCGCCGAGGTAGCTTCGTCCAGGATCAGTATTTTGGGCTTTTGTAAAAAAATGCGCGCGAGTGCGATCCGCTGCCGCTGGCCGCCGGAAAGGTTAGCGCCGCCTTCGCTAAGAAAGAAATCATATCCTCCCTGAAGCTGTTCGATTTCCGAGGCAATGTTTGCTTTTTTCGCCGCTTCTTTGACCTCGTCCAACGATACGCTGCGCTTGACGCCATAGCAAATGTTGTGGTAGACGGTATCGGCAATGAGGAACGGCGTTTGCGGGACAAGCGCGACGTTTTCCGCCAACATTTGCCGGGAGAGCAAAGAAAGATCAACCCCACCAAGGAGGATCTCCCCTTGCGCTTCCTCCAACTTATCAATCACTTTGATTAGCGAGGATTTGCCGCAGCCGCTTGGCCCGGCAATCCCCACAAACGCGCCTGCGGGGATCAGCAGGCTGACGTTGTCCAGAATTTCTTTTTGCGGCTTCTCGGGGTAGGCAAAATGAACGTTTTGAATTTTGATGTCGTTTGTTTTTAGCGCGTTGGGCGCGGGAGTCGCCGTGATTTGCCGGTAAGAAAAATCCAGCGGAAGGTCTGATAGGCGGAAATAGTCGTCCGCTAGGACGATGCACTCGGAAAGCTCGTCGAGGATCCGGTGCAGCTCCCGCAACGGGCCCGTCAACTGTGTAAAGCACAGGTATGCTGTCAACACGGTACCTACGGTAATCACGCCCTGCGAGGCCAGCAAGACAGAGATGCCGATGACGAGCACGCTGAAAACCGCTTCGTTGACAAATTTGAGACAGTCATAAAAGGCCATTGCTTTGTGATGGCGCATTTCCTTCTGACGCAGCTGCTCGGAGCGCGTCCCGATGCGCGCTGCTTCCGCCTGCGCACTGTCCAGCGCGCGAATCGTTTCAATTCCGCCCAACAGCTCTACCATTGTGCCGTCCATATCGGCTTTTGTTTCCATCAGCTCAACGCGGATTCCCTTTTGGGTGCTGATTTGCCGCAGGACAATGAACGTTCCCACGGGGATCACAAGCACAACCAAGCATGCCACACCGGCAGGAAGCTGCAAAAAAATGGTGACGACGGCCGCTAAGCCCGTCGTAACGGCGGGAGCAAAATCCATAAACAACAGCTTGATGAGCTTGACGGTCCCTTCCAGGCTTCTGTTCAGGCGGCCATGGATGTTTCCCGTCATATGGCTGCGAAAATAGGAAAGCGGCGCGAGCAGCAGGGATAGCGTTGCCCGCTGGCGCGCGGTTTTCTCCGCCTGCGTTGCCGTATCTTCGACGATGAGGCGGCGCACCACTTTGATGACCTCGTTGACGACGTTGACAAGCAAAATTGCCAATAAAATGGGGACGACGGAGAGGAACGTCGCTCCTTGGCCAGTCAGCACATGGTCCGTTAAATAACCGACGGCGAGCGGCGTCAGCTGGCTCAACACCGCCGACACGCCTAAAATGAGCAGCACTAGAAAAAAGCCCAGCTTTTGTTTCTTGGGCAGCAAGCGATAGATTTTCTTTGCAATCTCTTTCAAGGTCTGACACTTCATCGTGGACGCGCCCCCTTTGCATGGCGGTGCAATACAGTCGCCCGCCATATTTTATCGCAATTGGGGAAAGGTGGGAATATCCCCGCTGGGCGAAAACACGGCACGCCGGTTTTTTTGTGGTACAGCGTTTTTTCGCGCCCTGCCTGGAGCATGCAGGCGCCGTGCCTTTTGCGCTTTGCTGCTTGTGGCGGGGCAGATTGTATCGCCATGTGCACGCGAAAGGAGTGGGAAAATGGCATGGGAAGTAAAGCTTTGTAACGAGGGGGAACCGTATGGCGAGCTGCGCGTTCTCTCTGCGTGGGATAGGGCGACCGGCGGCGTGGCCTGGCCTGCCGTGGAGTTCCGCGGGCGGCCGCAAAACGTTTGATCCGGCTTACCGCCAGGAGATTCAGCGTGCGCCTACGCAGCGGATGAGAAAGCGTTTGGCAATAAGCCTGGGACGGCGTGCCTGCCGAGCGGATTTGGGAGGCGTGGAAGCTGAGAGCGTTGCACAGGGGATTTAGCGGTTTGCATCAGCCGCTGCCAGATATGGGGAAAAGGAGCTTGATGAAAACAGAATGGAGGATTATCATTGGGGTATTGGCAAAAAGGAAAGGTTTTCCGATGCCAGTCAAGCTGCTGATGGCTTTGCGGGAGAAGTTGCGCTTCTTCTACGGCTCCAAATTTCGCACGCATTGAGCGCAAGCCCTCCTGCATGCGGTGCAATTAGGTTGCATTTTTGCTGCCGGTAGGCGGCCGGGTTTGAAAGGAGAGGGAGAAATGCGCGCTTGCGAAATACGGGACAGGCGCCGCCTGATGGATGCCGCTTTGGGCAGGATCGCCTGCGACTTGACGGTTGAAAACGTTCGCTTTGCCAACATGCTTACGGGGGAGATTTATCCCGCGCAGGTGGACGTCCTCGACGGCGCGGTTGTGCGCGTGCGCGAGGCCGGGGAGAGCCTCCCAGTGCCTTCGCACAGCGTGTATGACGGCGGCGGACGGTATTTGTTGCCCGGGCTGATCGACGCGCATATGCACGTGGAAAGCACCATGATGATCCCGCAACAGCTGGCGCGGGCAATTGTCCCTTGGGGTACGACGACGGTTTGCACGGACCCCCATGAGATTGCCAACGTCATGGGCAAGCGGGGCGTGCGCTTTATGCTGGAAAACGCAGGCCTGGCGGCGCTGCGCCAATATATCTTGGCCCCCTCGTGCGTGCCCGCTGCGCCGGGATTGGAGAGCGCAGGCGCTTCCTTTTGTGCCGGGGATGTGGGCGAATTGCTGGGACAGCCCGGCGTGATCGGCGTGGCGGAAATGATGGATTACATGGGCGTGGTGAACGGCGCCGACCGCATGGCGGCCATTGCCGAGGAAGGCCGCGGCAGAGGCATGTTTCTGCAGGGCCATGCGCCGCAGCTGACGGGCGCGGCGTTAGCCGCTTACCGCATAGGAGGGCCGTCTTCCGATCACGAAAGCCGCTCTGCGGAGGAAATCCGCGAGAAACTGCGCAACGGTATGCGCATCAACTTGCGCGCAAGCTCCATTGTCGACGCGCTGGAGGAATTGACGCGTGGGCTGGAGGGCATGGGATGGCTGGATCAGGTCTCCCTCTGCACGGACGACGTACACGCGGCAGACCTTCTTGCCAAGGGCCACCTCAACGCGATTGTGGCGCGGCTTATCCATGGCGGAATGAACCCGATGGTTGCCTATAAGCTGTGCACATACAACGCGGCGCGCGAATATGGCTTCGACGATTTGGGCGCGGTTGCGCCCGGGTACTTGGCCGATTTCCAGCTGTTGGACGCATTGGACGGCCGTATGCCATATGCCGTGTTCCTCCGGGGAAAGCTGGCCGCCTGCCAGGGCCGCTACGTGCTGCAAGACCAGTCCAGCACCTGCCGCGTGCAACCGGAAAACACAATGCGCGTGTGCGGCATAAAAGGAGAAGAGGATTTCTGCATTGCCGTGGGCGACGGGCGGCAGACCGCCCGCGTGTTGGTGCTGGGACGCACGGGCCGGGGATTGGAACGGTCGGGCGAGTGGGTTGCGCTGCCTGTGCGCAACGGCCTTGTCTCGCTGCAAGACCGGCCGGATTTGCAGTTTATTGCGGTTGTCAACCGTTATGGCAGCGGAGCCAAGACGGTCGCCGTTACCAAGGATTTCGGACTGCGCGAAGGGGCGGTTGCCACCACGATTTCCCACGACAGCCACAACTTTACCGTCGTCTACCGGGACGCGAAAAGCGCGTTTGCCTGCCTTGAAAAGCTGCGGGAGACGGGCGGGGGCATCTGCGCTGCGCGCGAGGGGCGATGCATCGAGGCGCTGCCGCTGCCACTGGCCGGGCTGATGAGCCTGGATGCGTGCGATGTGTTGGCAAAGAAAATTGACGCCGTGCAAAGCGCGATGCAATCGCTGTGCAGCAAGCCTTTTTCCTTGCTGGATATTTCGGTCTACGCATTGCCGGCCGTTCCCGGGCTTGTGATCACAGACAAGGGAATCGTCGACGGTGACCGGCAGGCGTTTATCGCGTCTGTTTCGTAGCGGAGCGGGCGCAAAGGCAGAAAGAGGACGTCCCATGAGCCGTTTGACGGCCTTGGGATGGCCCTTTAAATACGCATCAAAAAGCCCAGCGCTTTAGCTGAGCGCGGAGCGGACGCGCAGCGCCTGGTCCGGATAGTTGGTGATGAGAATATCACAGCCCGCCCGGAGCACGCGCTGCATATCTTCCGGGCGGTTGACCGTCCAGACGTTGACCATAAGCCCGGCATCGTGTGCGCACTGTGCTTCCGAGGGGACGAGCAGTTCGCTAAAATGCGGATGGATCGCGTCCATGCCGTGCGCCTGTGCGTACTTCCAGGGCTCGATCATCGTTGCCTCATAGAGCATCCCGCACTTTGCGGTGCTGTCCAGCGCTTTCACGCGCAGCAGACTGTGGTGGTTAAAGCTGGAATAGAGCACGCGATGGGCCATGCCCATGCGCGCGGCCAGCTCCATTACGGCGCGCTCAAGGCCGGGATAGTCGATGTAGCTGTTTTTCAGCTCGATATTGATGCAAAGCGGCGTGGGTTTTAGCAGATCAAATACCTCTGCCAGCGTGGGCAGGGTCGCCTGCGGATAGCGGGGGTCCCCCTTGTTGAAGCGGTAGCGCTTGAGCTCCCGCAGCGTCATTTGGCAGATCAGCCCGGAGCCATCGGCCACCCGGTCGATTGTCTCATCGTGCGCAACAACGAGCTCGCCCCCTTTGCACATGTGTACGTCGAGCTCCACGCCGTCTGCGCCCTGGCGTGCGGCCAGCGCGAACGCCTCGAGCGTGTTCTCCGGCGCATAGCCGCTTGCCCCCCGATGGGCGTATATCAGCTGTTTCATATGCTTTCCTTTCTTGCGCCGTACAGCGTTGGACGGCAGCCGCATGCTTTTTTGCCAGGATGTGCCAAGCGCCCCAGCCGGACGGCGGGAGATCAAAGCTTATAATGCCGGGCACAGCGCCGTTTGCGGCGAGCCGGCAGTGCATGACGCTGCCGGGCAGCGCAATCATTTCGCCTTTTTCGGTGCCATGCTGGGATTTTTCGCTTGGCCGGTATCCCCCTTGATTTCGACAGAACGCATGGTTGTCCTCCCACTTTACGCTTGTTATCCTATGAAAACCGCACGGCCCCAGCAGAAGGATAGCGCGGTTTAAGGCGCATAGGAATAGCCCTAAACGCAGCAAACTGCGCGAAGGAGCGCTGTGAGGCGTTGATGGAAATGGCACATGCAGCCCCTTTTTTGTTTTTTCCGTTATAAAGAGGCTGCCGGAAGCGGTTTCCTGCCGTGTGCCGCGACGCCATCCGGCCGTCCGCCGGTTTCGTCCCGCAGCCCAGACAGTATTGCCGCCATCTGATGGAACATGGCCCGTTCTGCGCAGTGGCCGGAACAAAAGGAGATTTCCCGCGGTTTGCATGCCGGGGTATGTCAGAAAGCATTTGACCGAATTGGCTCGCGGAATGGGACACAAGAGTCATTTATTATTGAGATATACAAATTTTTTATAGAAAGTTT
>DVLH01000278.1 GCA_018715585.1 Candidatus Aphodomonas merdavium | reverse complement strand
ACGCTCACGGCAGAGATGGATAAGGGCAA
This sequence comes from Candidatus Aphodomonas merdavium, assembly GCA_018715585.1. Lineage (GTDB taxonomy): Bacteria > Bacillota > Clostridia > Christensenellales > Aristaeellaceae > Aphodomonas > Aphodomonas merdavium. Next base: position 4,750 of record DVLH01000278.1, on the reverse strand, counting down.
CGCTGCGCCCACGCTGTTCCAGTGCGGCAACCAGGCCGGCCTGGACACCTGGGTGGACTTCTGCCTGGATTTGACCGATACCGATTTTTACAACGAAATGACGACGCATGACTTCAACCTCTACGGCGAGAACGGCGAGGCGTACTGCATCGGCTATTGCTACGAGGCGTTTGGCATCATCGTCAACACGGCGCTGCTTGAGCAGGCCGGCTACACGCTGGAGGATATCACGAACTTTGAAACCCTCAAAGCCGTCGCCGAGGACATCCATGCCCGTAGCGCGGAGCTGGGCTTCGATGCGTTTACCTCCTCCGGCATGGACGGCTCTTCGTCCTGGCGCTTCTCCGGCCATCTGGCCAACATGCCGCTTTATTACGAGTTCCGTGACAATGGCGTGACCGAGCAGCCCGCCACCATCACCGGCGCGTACCTGGACAACTTCAAGGCCATTTGGGACCTGTACATCAACAACAGCGCCACCGATCCGACCCAGCTGGCCACCGCCACCGGCGACCAGGCCGAGGCGGAGTTCGGCGAGGGCAAGGCCGTGTTCTACCAAAACGGCTCGTGGGAATACGCCAACCTGGTGGATAAGTTCGGCATGAACCCTGAAGAGCTCAAAATGATCCCGATTTACTGCGGCGTGGAAGGCGAGGAAGAAGCCGGCCTGTGCTGCGGTACGGAAAACTGCTGGGCCGTTAACTCCCAGGCGTCCGAGGAGAACATCCAGGCGACGCTGGACTTCCTCTATTGGGTGGTAACCTCCGACGAAGGCACGACGATGATGGCCGAGCAGTTTGGCCCCATCCCGTTCAAGGCCGCCAAGGAAACCGAGAACGTGTTCTTTAACGACGCCAACGAGTACATCGCCGAAGGCAAGTATATCGTCAGCTGGGCGTTCAACTACACGCCCAACGTCGATACCTGGCGCGCGGCGGTCGTGGCGGCGATGACGCAGTATTCCGCCGGCGGCTCCTGGGACGACGTGGTTACCGCGTTTGTGCAGGGCTGGGCGGCGCAGTACGCCAACCAGTAACCCTGGCGGCGATTACCGCAGAGACAAGCAGCGCTGTGCGGGGGGAGCGAGGGAAACCGCGCTCCCCTTCCCCTGTTTATTCCCCCAGAAGGAGCGGCTATGAAACAGACAAAACGGAATAACGCCGCGGCAGTGAACTCCAAACTCATACGCCGCCCAATCCAAAGGTGTTTTGCCATCTTTCTGCTGCCCACGTTTGCGGCGTTTTGTATCGGCTTTTTGTATCCCTTTTTTAAGGGATTCTATCTATCCTTTTGCAAATTTACCACCACGAGCAACGCCAAATGGGTAGGGTTGCAAAACTATCAAAAGGCGTTTGCGGACGCGAGCTTTTTGCACGCGTTTTGGTATACGGCGCTGGTGGCAGCGGCGTCGCTTGTGCTGATCAACGTGCTGGCGTTCGCCGTGGCGTATGCGCTTACGCGCGGCATCCGGGGTGCGAATTTGTTCCGCGGCGTGTTTTTTATGCCAAACCTGATCGGCGGTATCGTGCTGGGCTATATCTGGTCAATGATTTTTGACGGCATCCTCTCCCATTACAATACGTCCATCGTGCTCAACACAATGTACGGCTACTGGGGCTTGATCATCCTCATGGGCTGGCAGCAGATCGGGTATATGATGATCATCTATATCGCCGGGCTGCAATCGGTGCCAGAGGATATGATCGAGGCGGCGAAGATTGACGGCGCAAACGGATGGCAAACGCTCTGGAAGATCACCATCCCCACGGTGATGCCTTCCATCACCATCTGTACGTTCCTGACGCTGACCAATTCGTTCAAGCTGTTTGATCAGAACATGGTCCTCAACGGCGGGCAGCCGTTCGTGTTCCGGCCGGACGGCACGGTCATTAAGTCCACCGAAATGCTGGCGCTCAACATCTACAACACGTTCTATCTTAACGCCAACTCCCGCGGCGTGGGCCAGGCAAAGGCGGTGTTGTTCTTCGTGCTGGTGGCGGCCATTGCGCTGCTGCAGCTTCGCGCAACCCGGACGAAGGAGGTGCAGCAGTAATGAAGCGCGAACAAATGCGGAAAAACGTGCTCTCGGCACTGTTTGCTGTGATCTGCTTTGTTTATATGCTGCCGATCCTCATTGTGCTGTATAACTCCTTTAAGACGAACGCGTCCATCAACACCAGCACGTTTGCCTTGCCAAACGCCGAAACGTTCGTGGGCCTTGACAACTACAGGACGGGCATGTATGTGGGCGAATATCCGTTCCTTTATTCGGCCGGGTACAGCTTTGTCATCACCATCCTGTCGGCGGCGCTCATTCTGCTTTGCACATCGATGGCGGCATGGTATATCTCCCGCGTGGCGGACCCGTTTTCCCGCGTGGTGTACTATCTGTGCGTGTTTTCCATGGTGGTGCCGTTTCAGATGGTCATGTTCACGCTGGCCAAGACGGCGCACACGCTGCGCTTGGATACGCCGTGGACCATTCCGGTGATCTATCTGGGCTTTGGCGCGGGGCTTGCGGTGTTCATGTTTGTGGGGTTTGTCAAGAGCATTCCGCTGGAGATTGAAGAAGCCGCGTCGATCGACGGGTGCGGCCCGCTGCGCACGTTCTTCGGGGTTGTTTTGCCGATGCTCAAGCCGATTCTGATTTCGGTAGGCGTGCTGGAAATCATGTGGGTCTGGAACGACTACCTGCTGCCCTATCTCGTGCTGGACCGCACGAAGTATAAGACGATCCCCATCCACATCCAGTATTTGCAGGGCAGCTATGGCCATGTGGACCTGGGCGCCGTGATGGCGCTGATCATGCTGAGCATTGTGCCCATCATCGTCTTTTACCTCTTTTGCCAGAAGTACATTATTTCCGGCGTAACGGCCGGTGCCGTCAAAGGTTGATATCATTTCTTTTCCCGGGCCGGAGGAAGGCCGGTTTTGCCGGGAGGGGAAGGGGCCGCTTGCAAAGCGGCCCCTTTCTTGATGAAAACAGGCTTTACCAATGCGCTTTTTTTTGTTATAGTATCCTTAAAATCATGCAAACAGGGAAGAGAGACAGAGGAGGAACCGGTGATGGAAAAGAATCTCCTTTCGCCCACCGCGCCGCGGCTCGGGTTTGGGCTGATGCGTTTGCCCAAGGTAAACGGCATAATTGACATTGAGGAGACGTCCGCGATGGTGGACGCGTTCCTACAAGCCGGATTTGACTACTTTGACACCGCTTACGTCTACGACGGCTCTGAAGAAGCTACGCGCAAGGCGCTGACTGCGCGCTATCCGCGCTCGGCTTACCACATCGCTTCCAAGCTTCCGGGCACGCGCGAGGGCATTCTGCTGAAAGAAGAAGACAACGAACGCACGTTTAACGAGTCGCTTGAGCGGCTAGGGATTGATTACTTTGATTGTTATCTGGTGCACAACGCGTCCAAGGAGCGCATTGCGCTGTATGAGCGGCTGCACAGCTGGGAGTTCTGCGAGCGCATGAAGCAGCAGGGGCGTATCCGCCAGCTCGGCTTTTCCTTCCATGATACGCCGGAGAAACTGCGCGAACTGCTGCAAGCGCACCCGGACATGGATTTTGTACAGCTACAAATCAACTTTATTGACTGGAACGATCCGTTCCTGCAGGCGCGGGAGCTGTACGAGACGGCGCGCGCCTTTGGCAAAAAGGTCATCGTGATGGAACCGATCAAGGGCGGTATGTTGGCTTCGCTGCGCGGCGAGCATGCCGAGGCGCTCAGCAGGCTGAACGCAGGGGGAACGCTGGCTTCGTTGGCGTTGCGCTTTTGCGCCTCGCTTGCGGGGGTGCCCATCATCCTCAGCGGCATGAGCACGCTGGAACAAATGCAGGAGAACATCGAAACCATGCGCCATGTGCAGCCCTTATCCGAGCAGGAGCGCGAGGCGCTGCTGGCATGCACGAGCGAGCTGCGCAAGCAGACGGGTATCGGCTGCACGGCCTGCCATTACTGCGTACAGGGATGCCCCGAACAGATACCGATTCCCGAATATATCAACACGCTTAACAACTTAAACGCATTTGGCAAAACGCCGGGCGTTGTCAGCCATTATGATTTTGTGACTACTACGGCCAGCCCGGCCGGCGCGTGCATCGCCTGTGGGCAGTGCGAGTCCGTCTGCCCGCAGCGGTTGCCGATCATACAGGCGATGAAAGATCTGGCGCAGGCGTTGGGCAAGTGACGCGGCGCGTGCCAGCTTGGAATGGATTGCGGGTTTCCTCCGTCCGGGAGGAAACCCGTTTTGCCGTATTGCCCGTGCGGCAAGATTTTGTTTGACAGGCAAATGGCCAGGCGATATAATACAATTTCGTGAATTAAACCGCTGAGGAGGCTCCTTCATGGCGCAAAGCGTAGCAACCGACGCCCTGCGGAGGGAAATCGACAACCGCAGGACGTTTGCCATCATCTCGCACCCGGACGCGGGCAAAACGACGCTGACGGAAAAACTATTGCTCTACGGCGGCGCGATCCGCCAGGCCGGTTCCGTCAAGGCGCGCAAGGCGGAGCGCTACGCTACGAGCGACTGGATGGAGATTGAAAAGCAGCGCGGCATCTCCGTCACCAGCTCGGCGATGCAGTTTTCCTACGGCGGCTGCCATATCAACATCCTGGACACGCCCGGCCACCAGGACTTTTCCGAGGATACGTACCGCGTGCTGGTGGCGGCCGACAGCGCCGTCATGCTCATTGACGCCGCCCGCGGCGTCGAGGCGCAGACGATCAAGCTTTTCAAGGTT
>DVLH01000277.1 GCA_018715585.1 Candidatus Aphodomonas merdavium | reverse complement strand
TCAGAGAACATTCATAAAATATAATGCCACGCAATATAAAAAAAGCTGCATGTTGTTTTTATAAAGCAGCCGCTCGTTTTGCTTCGTTCCCAGGCAGCGAAAAGCGGTTTTTTTGGTCTGCATGCTGCGTTCGCAGCCGACGGACACCGAAAAATGTCTTGCTTTCGTCATAATTTTTTTGTGCATTTTTTTGCTTCAGGACTTGCATTTTAACATAATTAGGCGATATAATGCTTGCATGTCACACCTCAATGAAACAAACAGGAGGAAATCACCATGAAGAAAATCATCGCAATCCTATTGGTTGCCCTGATGCTTGTACCGTCCTTCGCGCTGGGCGAGAATATCGTAAAAATCGGCGTGTTTGAGCCCGCTTCCGGCGACAGCGGCGCCGGCGGCAAGCAGGAAATGCTGGGCATGCAGTACGCCAACTCCATCCAGCCCACCGTTGAAATCGGCGGCGAAACCTATACGGTCGAGCTCGTATACGCCGACAACGGTTCCGACCAGAGCAAAGCCCCTTCCGCCGCGCAGCAGCTCGTCAGCGAAGGCGTGAGCGTGGTGCTCGGTTCCTACGGCAGCGGCGTATCCATCGCCGGTTCCCCCATCTTTGAGGCCGCGGGCGTGCCCGCCATCGGCGTCACCTGCACCAACCCGCAGGTTACCGCCGGCAATACGCATTATTTCCGCATCTGCTTCCTGGATCCCTTCCAGGGCACGGTGCTTGCCAACTATGCCTTCCAGGAGCTGGGCGCAAAGACCGCCTACTGCCTGGCGGAAAACGGCAACGACTACGACGTGGGTCTGACCCACTATTTCACCGAGGCGTTTGAGGCGCTGGGCGGCACGGTCTATTCCGAGACGTTCCCCAACGGCACGTCGGACTTCACCTCCTACCTCTCCAACGCCACCGCCTTCGGCGCGGAAGTGTTCTTCTGCCCCGTCTCCATCGCCTATTCCACGCAGATCATCAACCAGGCTGCCAGCCAGAACGTGGCCTACCCCATCATGGGCGGCGACACGCTCGACTCCAACAAGGTGATCGAAGCCGCACAGGGCACGAACGTCAGCGTTATCGTCAGCACCTTCTACCAGGAAGGCGGCTCGCCCGAGTTTGACGAGGGCTTCAAAGCCTGGCTGAACGAAAACAGCGAAGCGCTCACCAACAACGGCGGCAACGACATGATCGCTGCCGTGTCCGTCATGGGCTACGACGCATACTTCACCGCGCTGGAAGCGCTCAAGCTGGCCGGCAGCACCGACCCGCAGGCCGTCATGGAAGCGCTGTGGAATGTGGATTACACCGGCGTCAGCGGCCGGATCGTCTTTAACGAGATCGGCGACGCCAACCGCGACTCCGCCTACATCAAAGCCGCCAACGCCGAAACCGGCGCCTGGGACTTTGTGACCATGCAGACTGTTGCCGAATAACGCGCCTCCATTGCCAAAGTAAAATGAAAATTGATTTGCGGCGGGGGCTTTCGCCCTCGCCGCGAATTCTATGAAACTGTTGAAGGAGGCTCGTTTTCCATGATGAGCACAGTGCTGCCCTACCTGCTCTCCGGCATCAGCGTCGGCGGGCAGTATGCGCTGATTGCCATCGGGTACACGATGGTATACGGTATCCTGCGCCTGATCAACTTTGCCCACGGCGACGTCTTTATGGTGGCAGGAATTCTCATGGTCTATATCTCCGCAAGCGGCCTGCCGCTATACGTCTGCATCCCCCTGGTGCTGATCCTCACGGCGGTTATTGGCTTCACCATCGAGCGCGTCGCCTACAAGCCGCTGCGCACCGCGCCGCGCATGAGCATCATGATCTCCGCCATTGGCGTCAGCTACACGCTGCAAAACCTGGTGCTCTACATCACCGGCGGCCTGAACCAGTTCTATCCCCGCATCCCCTTTATCTCCGACTCCGTCACCATCGGCACGGCGACCACAAAGATGGTCACCATCGTCACGCCTATTTTAACGCTCGTTCTCGTCATTGCCCTCGTGCTGCTCATCAACCATACCAAGATCGGCATGGCCATGCGCGCCGTCAGCAAGGACTACGAAACAAGCCAGCTGATGGGCATCAAGATCAACCGCGTCATCTCCGTCACGTTCGTGATCGGCTCGTTCCTGGCCGGTGTCGGCTCGCTGCTGTATTTCACAAACTACACCACCGTCATCCAGACCTCCGGCGCCATGCCGGGGCTTAAGGCGTTCGTGGCCGCCGTCTTTGGCGGCATCGGCAGCGTTCCCGGGGCCGTCGTGGGCGCGTTTATTATCGGTATCTGCGAAAACATCATCAAAGGCCTGGACGTCATTTTGATCAAAGCGGGCATCAGCAAACAGATGTTTGGCCTCGCCACGTTCTCCGATGCGTTCACCTTTGCGCTGCTGATTGTCATTCTCATCGTCAAACCCACGGGCCTCTTTGGCGAAAAGACGACGGATAAGGTGTGAGGTGAGAAGCATGACAAGCAAGCAAACGTTCACCCATTCCAAAAAGGTGGATCTGGGCACAATCGTGGCCGGCGTCATCATCGTGGCGATTTATGCGGGCGTTTTCCTGCTAGAGCAGGTTATCCCGCCGACGTCGATGCTCTTTACGGTGCTCAAAAAGGGCGCCACCTACGCGCTGGTTGCCGTATCGATGAACCTGCTCAACGGTTTTACGGGGCTGTTTTCGCTGGGCCAGGCGGGCTTTATGCTCATCGGCGCATATACGTACAGCATTTTGACCATCCCCCTCTCGCAGCGCGCGGCCGTCTATCAATACTACGACGGCGGGCTGGTGCAGTTCAGCCTGCCGATCATCCCCGCGCTGATCCTGGCGGGCCTCGTGGCCGCCCTCTTTGCGTTCCTGATCGGCCTGCCCGTGCTTCGCCTCAAGAGCGACTACCTGGCCATCGCCACGCTGGGCTTTGCCGAGATTATCCGCACCGTCTTTCAGTGGGATAAGATGGGCCCGATTACAAACGGCTCCAACATGCTGCGCCTGTTCCCTACGTTTAACGATTTCAACATCAAAAACGCGCAGGGCGAGGTGGTCGTCTACCTTTCCACCCTGATCCCATTTTTGATCGCGGGCGTGTGCATCGGCCTGATCGTGGCGCTCATCCACTCCAGCTATGGCCGCGCGTTTATGGCCATCCGCGACGATGAAATCGCCGCCGAGGCGATGGGCATCAACCTCGCGCGCCACAAGCAGTACGCGTTTTGCCTGAGCAGCTTCTTTGCAGGCGTCGGCGGCGCCATGCTGGCGATGTATCAAAACAGCGTGCAGGCAAAGAGCTTCACCTCCGCGATGACGTACGAAATCCTGCTCATCGTCGTCATCGGCGGCATTGGCTCCATCACGGGCAGCTGCATCGGCTCGTTCCTCTTTGTGGCGTGCTCCGAATGGTGGCTGCGCTTCCTGGATCAAAAGCAGATGATCGGCACTTGGGAGGTGCCGCTGCTGCGCAACGGCTTCCGGCTCGTCGTCTTTTCCATCATCATCATGGTCGTGGTGCTCTTCTTCCGCCAAGGCATTATGGGCACGAAGGAACTGCCCGATCTTTTCCGGCGAAAGCCCGGCGTCAAATCCAAACGGAAGGAGGGCGCGGCTAAATGAACCCGATTGAAACCGTCCTCGAATTGGAAAACGTAACGATGCAGTTTGGCGGCGTCGTGGCCGTGGACAGCTTCAGCATGCACGTCGACCAGGGCGAAATCGTCGCGCTGATCGGCCCCAACGGCGCCGGAAAGACGACGGCGTTTAACGTGATCACCGGCGTTTACGCGCCCACAAACGGCAACGTGAAGCTGCGCGGCAAGATCATCGCCCAGGGCCATCCCACCGGCAAAATGCGCAAGCTCTACGCCGGCACGCACATCGGCGAATACGGCAAATTGATCTCCAACACGCCCGATCGAATTACCGAGATGGGCGTTGCGCGCACGTTTCAAAACATCCGCCTGTTTAAAAACATGACCGTGCTGGAAAACGTGCTGGTTGCGCACCACATGCGCCTGAAAGCGGGGCTGTTCTCTTCCGTGCTGCACCTAAACCTGCAGGAGGAGCGCCGCATCCGCCAGGAATCGCTCGACCTGCTGGAGATGCTCGGGCTGGGCGAGGTTGCGCAGGAAACCGCCTCTTCGCTCCCCTACGGCAAACAGCGCTACCTGGAAATTGCCCGCGCCCTGGCGACGGAACCGCGCCTGCTGCTGCTGGATGAACCGGCCGCAGGCATGAACCCGCAGGAGACGGAGGATCTGAGCGACTTTATCCGCAGCATCAAAGAAAAATTCAACCTCACCGTATTCCTGATTGAACACCATATGAACCTGGTCATGGATATTTCCGACCGCATCTACGTGCTCGACTTTGGCAAGCAGATCGCCGAAGGCACGCCGCAGGAGATCCAGGACAATCCCGCCGTCATCGCGGCCTATTTGGGGGTGGATGAGGAATGAGCCTGCTCGAAGTGAAAAACCTGGTGGTCAGCTACGGCGGGATTGAAGCGCTCAAGGGCATCTCTTTCAGCGTGGACGAAGGGCAGATTGTCACGCTCATCGGCGCCAACGGGGCCGGAAAGTCCACCACGCTGCGCGCCATCAGCGGCATCGTCCCCATCAAGGCCGGCTCCATCTCCTACGACGGCCGCGAAATCACATCGATGGACACGCAAAAAATCGTCGAAGCGGGCATCGCCATGGTGCCGGAAGGGCGGCGCGTCTTCGCCAACCTGACCGTGCTGGAAAACCTCAAAATCGGCGCTTATCTGCGCAAGGACAACGCCCAAATTCAAAAGGACATCGACCATATCTACAAGCTCTTCCCCCGGCTGCAGGAGCGCAGCTGGCAGCTTGCCGGCACGCTCTCGGGCGGCGAGCAGCAGATGCTCGCCGTAGGCCGCGCGCTGATGACGAAGCCGCGGCTGATGATGATGGACGAACCGTCGCTCGGCCTTGCGCCGCTGGTCGTCCGCGATATCTTTTCAATCATCCGCCGTCTCAGCGAGGAGGGCATCACCATTTTGCTCATCGAGCAAAACGCCAACGCTGCGCTGCACGCCGCCCACTACGGCTACGTGCTGGAGACCGGACAGATCACGCTTTCGGGCACAGGCGAAGAGCTCCTGGCCAGCAAGCGCGTGCAGGAGGCCTACCTAGGCAAAGGCAAAAAGCACAAATAACCCTTACAAATGCGCCGTCCCCGCAAAAATGCGGGGACGGCGTTTAAAAATGGGAACAGATTATTGAATCTCGATTCCCTGCTCCGCGCACAGCCCGGCGATGTACCGCTTGGCCGCGAGGATCTCGTTTTCCATCTCGTTGTTGATGCACTGGCTGACGGCCGACGTCGGCGTCGCCGCGCCGGGCACGTCCTCCAGCTCAAAGTTGATCGTTCCCGTATAGCCGATATCATCCAGCGCTTTCATAACGGCCTTCCAGTTGATCTTGCCCTGGCCAGGACGCCAGTGCACGTTCGTCAGCGCGTCGTTGTCGCTAAAGTGCGTATGCCACAGCCTTCCTTTGAGCATGTAGACGGCCCATTCCGGCATATCGCCCGAGGGGAACATATGGCTCGGGTCAAAGTTGCAGCCGAGGTTCTTTTCCCCCACGTGGTCAAACAGCCGCAGCAGCGCCGGCGCGTTGTTTGCCCAGCGGTACGGGTGCGGTTCAATCAACACGCGAAGTCCAAACTTGGCGGCATAGCGGCAGCACTTGCGGATCATCTCGACGTAATGATCATAGCCCTTTTGCCAATCCAGCCCCTCGCCGATGCTGCCATAGGACCACACCTGCATCTCCGCCAAATGGCGCAGCTCGATAAACTCTTCGTGGCCATGGCCAAACGGGAAACCGGCAACCTGCGTCACATTTTCGCTGCCAAGTTCCGCGGCAACCTCAATCGTCTTGCAGAAGTTGTCAAACTTCTCCTTGTAAACCGCTTCGTCCAGGCTTGCAATGCCCTCGGGCGTGTGGTTAAAGTTGGTAACGACCATTCCCAGCTTTTTCACCAGTTCCTTCAGGCTTTGAATCGTCTCCTTCGTGTAATACTCGTCCAACGCCTTGCGGCTCCAGCCGATCATTTCCACGCCCTTGAATCCGAGCTCATGCAGGCGCACGATCGTTTCATCATAGGGTGGGTCCCATTTCAGCGGCCAAACGGGGGCGCCAAAGTACATTGCCATAATCTCCCTCTTTCCTTTTTTTATCGTATCTTTTTTAGCGCGTGCACAATGAAATCATTGCGCTTGCGCACAAGCGCGTCCATGTCCTTTTCGGACCAATCATAAAACCCTTTGCCCGTCTTATATCCGTTCATTCCTTGGCTCATCATCTCCGCAAACAGCGGCGAGGCGTCCTTGCGCGCGGAAATCTCAGGCAGGACGGTGTTTTGTACGCTGGCGCAGATGTCAAACCCGACGGCATCCACATGCTCCAGCGGCCCCCAGACAGGGAAACGAAGCGCCATCCCCATCTTGATTGCGGTATCCACGTCCTCCGCGGAAGCCAAGCCCGTTTCCACAATGTTGACCGCCTCGCGGATGACGGCCTGCAAAATCCGGTTTGCCAGCTGGCCGGGGCAATCCCTTTTGACGATGACAGGCACTTTTCCCCATGAGCGCAGCTCTTCGCTGATCTCTTCGGCCAATGCCGGCGACGAGCGCTCTCCAATCACCACCTCCACCAACGGAATCAAAATCGCCGGGAGCCAAAAGTGCGCAGCCAGCGTCCTTTCCGGATGCACTGTTTTGGCCGCAATTTCGCTGATGCGAAGGCCCGACGTATTGCTCAAGATGGGCACGTCGACCGCAAGGAGGCGGTCCAGCCGTTCGAACAGTTCCTGCTTGACCGCCAGGTTTTCAAACGCCGCCTCGATCACCAGCCTCGCGTTTTCGCAGGCGCCTTCCAGGCTGCCGGCCGTGCGGATGCGCGCCTGCGCTGCGTCAGCCTCCTGCGCAGAAGCCAGCCCGTAATGCACCATTTCGTCCAGGTTTTCCCGCGTCCGCCCCAGCGCCTTATCCAGCGCCTGCGGATAGCAATCGTACAAAACCGTTTCGTTTCCGGCAAGCGCCGCGCAAACGGCGAT
>DVLH01000276.1 GCA_018715585.1 Candidatus Aphodomonas merdavium | reverse complement strand
TGATCCCGTTTCCTATTATAAAACCGGCCGCGTAGACGATCCGGGCCTTGTGGATAGGCTATATGGGAAGGTTCATTTCGGGACGAGCATTGTGGAATCCATGCCGCCGCTTTTGTCGTTTATCATCTCCTGGATTGTACCGATTCTCATTTTCAGCCTTTTGGGGCGTTTGCTTTTTTCCAGGATGGAAAAGGGCATGGCCGGCGGGATGAATGCGCTACAGTTGGGAAAGGCAAATGCAAAAATCTATATCGAGTCGCAAACGGGCGTCAAATTTGACGACGTTGCGGGCGAGGAAGAGGCAAAGGACGCGCTTCGGGAAATCGTGGACTTTTTGCACAATCCCGCAAAATACAAAGAAGTCGGTGCGGTAATGCCCAAGGGCGCGCTGCTTGTCGGCCCTCCGGGCACGGGCAAGACGCTGCTTGCAAAAGCGGTGGCAGGGGAGGCGAACGTGCCGTTTTTCTCCATCAGCGGCAGCGAGTTTGTGGAGATGTTTGTGGGCATGGGCGCGGCGAAGGTGCGCGATTTGTTTAAGCAAGCGAACGAGAAAGCGCCCTGCATCGTTTTCATCGACGAAATTGATACCATCGGCAAAAAGCGTGACAATGGCGGCATGCCGGGTGGCAACGATGAGCGCGAGCAGACGCTCAACCAGCTTTTGACGGAAATGGATGGCTTTGACGGCACAAAGGGCGTCATTATCCTTGCGGCGACCAACCGCCCCGAAACGCTCGACCCGGCGCTGCTGCGCCCCGGGCGGTTTGACCGGCGCATTCCCGTGGAACTGCCCGATTTGCAGGGGCGCGTGGCCATTTTGCGCGTACACGCTAGAAAAGTCCGCTTGGATGAAAACATCGATTTTGAAAAGATCGCCCGCACGGCCGCCGGCACAAGCGGTGCGGATCTGGCCAACATCGTCAACGAGGCGGCGCTGCGCGCCGTTCGCATGGGTCGCAAGGCCGTGAGCCAACAGGATTTTGAAGAGAGCGTGGAGACGGTGATTGCCGGCTACCAAAAAAAGAATAAAGTGCTCTCCGAAAAGGAAAAGGCAATCGTTGCCAATCATGAAATTGGGCACGCGCTTGTGGCCGCCTGTCAAAGCCATTCCGCGCCCGTGCAGAAAATCACGATCATTCCGCGTACCAGCGGGGCGCTGGGCTATACGATGCAGGTAGAAGAGGACGAACGCTTCCTGATGAGCCGCGATGAATTGGAGAATAAAATCGCTACGTTGACCGGCGGGCGTGCCGCTGAGGAGATCGTCTTTGGCAGCATCACCACGGGAGCCGCCAACGATATTGAAAAGGCGACGAAGCTCGCACGGGCAATGGTTTCCCGCTTTGGCATGAGCGATGAATTTGATATGGTGGCGATGGAGCAGGTTTCTAACCAGTACCTTGGCGGCGATGCACAGCTGGCTTGCTCGCAGGAGACTGCGGCCCGTATCGACCAGAAAACGGTGGAAATCGTGCGCACACAACACGAAAAAGCAAAAGCGATTTTGCTTGCGCATCGCCAGAAGCTGGACGAGCTGGCAAAATACCTTACGGAGAAAGAGACGATCACGGGCGAGGAGTTTATGGCAATTCTTGGACAGGTCGAGAAGGAATAACCAAAACGCATCCGGTATATGCATAGATAAGCGGCAACCCTGCAAGGCTTGCCGCCTTTTTGTTTGAAGGCTGTTGTGCCTTGGCAAAGACAAAACCCAATATGCGAAAAAGCTGGGAGCCGCAACGGCTTGCGGGCAATTTGTACGGGCCGGCGCATGTGCGTTGCAGGCGAAGGATCGCCGTACGTTTTTGGCCAGAGCAAAAAAATTGAAAAAAATAAAAAAAGGGCTTGACTTTATCATGATAAAGTGATACAGTAGCAGCGTAGCAGAGATGCAACCCCATTTAAGACATTCAGGAGGATATGAAAATGAAAAAGTTCGCAGCGCTGATTCTTGCACTGATGTTGGTTCTCCTTTCCGTTCCCAGCCTCGCCGAAGAGGGTTCGACGTTCATCATGGGCTTTGACGCGGAATATCCGCCCTACACCTACATGGGCGACGACGGCGAGTACACCGGCTTTGACATCGAGCTTTGCAAAGGCGTCTGCGACATTCTCGGCTGGAACCTGGAGCTGGTGCCAATCAACTGGGATACGAAGCTGATGACGCTGGATTCCGGCGAAATCGACTGCATCTGGTCCGGCCTGACGATCGACGTGATCGATCCCGAAGCGTACACGCTGTCGATGGCTTATTCCGACAATTCCCAGATGATCCTGACCAAAAAGTCGCTTGGCATCAATACGCTGGACGACTTGGCGGGCAAGATTGTGGGCGTGCAGCTGGGCACCTCCGCCGATATTCTGCTGCAAAATGACCAGGCGGCGCTGGCCGAGACGTTTGGCGAGCTGCAGCGGTTTGAAAACTACAACGTCTGCTTCACCGAGCTGATGGCGGGTTCCATCGACGCAATCGCAATTGACATCGGCGTGGCCGCCGGCAAGATTGCGGAGTATGGCGACGAGTATGTGATGCTGGACGAATCCATCGCCTCCGAGCAGTACGGCATCTGCTTCCGCAAGGATGACGCCGAGCGCTGCGCGCAGGTGGAAGAAGCGCTCATGCAGCTGGTGGACGAGGGCGTGTATCTCTCCCTGGCGGAAAAATACGGTTTGGATACGAACGCGCTGTGCCTGCTGGAGGAATAAGCCAAGGAACACCATGCAAAGCGCGCGGGACTGCTAATGACGCAAATGCGGTGGGCCGGGCATGGTTCCCGGCCCTGCGCTTGTGCGGAGGAAAAGGAGAGTCGCCATGACCATTACCGCGATGGTTCTCAAAATGAGCGAAGGCCTGGGAAGGAGCTTTGCCATTTTTTCGTTGACGCTGGTGTTTTCACTGCCGCTGGGATTGCTTGTGGCGTTTTTCCGCATGTCAAAATTCCGGCCGCTACAGGTGGTGACAAAGGCGTTTATTTCCATCATGCGCGGCACGCCGTTGATGCTGCAACTCCTGGCCGTTACCTATGGCCCGTTTTATCTCTTTGGTAGCAGCGTAGCGCGCAACAAGCTCATTCCCATCATCATCGCCTATGCGCTCAACTATGCTGCGTATTTTGCCGAGATTTACCGCGGCGGCATCGAGGCCATGCCCGTTGGGCAGTATGAAGCCGCTACCGTACTGGGGTATGGGAAGGCGCGCACGTTCTTTCGCATTATCCTGCCGCAGGTGATCAAGCATATCCTGCCTTCGATCACCAACGAGGTGATCACGCTGGTAAAGGATACGTCCATGGCGTTTACGGTGGCGTATCAGGAAATGTTTTCCATCGGGAAACAAATTGCAAACTCGCAGACGAGCTT
>DVLH01000275.1 GCA_018715585.1 Candidatus Aphodomonas merdavium | reverse complement strand
GGTTGCCCTCTTTTTTCCCGTACTGGAGCCTTTTTCTCGTTATTCTGCTTCTATACAACCGAACAAATATACTCTTCTTCATAACGAAGGATCTGTCCATCCTTTTACGCGCAGTTCTTCTCCTTTCCTTTTCCCTAGGCCGGGCCCCCTGCGGTGGTAAACTGGCTTTGTTTTTTCTGCCGCACAAATACGGCTTGCGGTTATCCAACAATAAACGATTGTAGGTGATAAAAATGAAAGAAAAGCGCATTAACTATACACAAGTCGTCTGGGAAATTACCCGGCTGTTGCAGGAATCCGAATCGCTCGAGGACGCTCTGCGCACAAGCCTTTCCGAGGTTGTCAAGGCCGTCGGTGCAGAGGCAGGCACCATCTGGGCGTACAACGTATCAGGGGATAGGCGGATCTACCCCTCCTTCTGGATCGGCGGCGCAGACCTGACGGGCATGAGCCTGGCCGAAGGCGAAGGCATTGCCGGCACGGTTGTCAAAGAAGGAAAAACGACCGTCGTTAAGGATTGTCAAAAGGACGCGCGTTGGGCCGGCCGCTTTGACGCCACGACGGGCTTTGTCACCAAGAGCATGGTCTGCGTGCCGCTGATCAACAAATACGAGGTGATCGGCTGCATCCAGATCATCAACAAAAAGGACGGCACCCTCTACAACGACGACGACGTCACCCTTTGCGAGAACCTGGCAATGCTCGCCGCCATCGCCATTGACGCCAAGGGATTGAACCTCGGCTTCGTCGAGGAGAAAAAATCCATCATCTCCCTTCGCAATGTGACCAAGACATACGGCTCCGGCGAGACGCAGGTGCAGATCCTCAAGGGCGTCAACCTGGATGTGTGCGAGGGCGAGTTCCTGGTAATCCTGGGCGAATCCGGCTGCGGCAAATCCACCATGCTTAACATCATCGGCGGCATGGACCGGCTCACCGGCGGCACGTTCATCTTTGACGGCAAGGACTATTCCCATGCGGACGAAAACACGCTGACCCTCTACCGCAGGAACTCGGTCGGTTTTATCTTCCAGGCATACAATCTCATGCCAACGCTGACCGCGGAGGAGAACCTCGACTTTATCGGCGAGCTGAGCCCGAACTCCATGGACGCCGAAAAGGCGCTCGAAAGCGTTGGGCTCCTGCAGCGCCGCAACAACTATCCTTCGCAAATGTCCGGCGGCCAGCAGCAGCGCGTCTCCATCGCCCGTGCGCTGGTGAAGCGTCCTCGCCTGATCCTAGCGGACGAACCGACCGCCGCACTGGACTATGAGACGAGCATTGAGGTGCTCACCGTGCTGGAAGACGTCATCAAAGCAGGGACGACGCTCCTAATGGTCACCCATAACGAAGAAATTGCAAAAATGGCGCACCGTGTCATTCGCATGAAGGGCGGCGTGGTTGCGGAAGTAACCGTTAACCGCCATCCCGCGAGCGCAAAGGAGTTGGTCTGGTGATGAAAAGAGTCGGTTTGAAGCATTTAAGGCGAACCATCCGTAAAACGGGCGCATCCTTCTTTGCCACCGCTTTCGTCGTCGCAATCAGCATTTGCGCGTTCGTCGGCATGCAATCCAGTTCAAAGGCGATCGAGACGCATGCGGCCAACTACTTCGCCGAAAACAACCTAGAAACGTTTGAAGTCTCCTGCGCAAACGGCATCACGCAGGAGGATGTGGACGCCATCGCCGGCTGGGACGGCATAACCGCCGTGGAAGGCGGCTACACCGCCTCCATCCTGCTGGAGCGGGAACATGAAGCCATTCTGGTCCTGGCGCGTTCGCTGCTGGACGAAATCAACACCCCGATGATCATCGAAGGCACGCTGCCTTCCTCGCCCGGCGAAGCCGCCATTGAAGAAAGCCTCGCCACGAAAGAAGGCGTTTCCGTCGGCGACGTAATCACGCTGGAGCACGACGGGCAGCTGCTGTCCGATACGTTCACGGTCAGCGCGATCATCAACCTGCCCACGTACTGCTGCGCCAACTTTAACGACACCCGCGGCACCAGCGAAATCGGGCTTGGTTCGAACGAATACTTCGTCGCGCTGACGAAGGACGCGTTCGATTCCGACTATTTCTCCGGCTGCTTCACGGCCGCATACGCCGTCAGCAGCGCCCTGGACGGCGTGTACTACTTCTCCTCCGACTACGCGGAGCAGGAAGAAGCCTACCTGCAAAGCCTGGACGGCCTGGCGCAGGAGCGGGCGCAGCTGCGCTATGAATCGCTCACCTCGGATGCGCAGTCCGAAATCGACGATGCCCAGGCGGAAATCGACGACGCGCAGGCGCAGCTTGACGACGCCCAGGCGGAGATTGACGACGCCCAGGCGGAAATCGACAGCGGAGAAGAGGAGCTGCTGAGCGCCCAGGAAGAAATCGACGCAAACGAGCAGACGCTCGCCGACGCCCAGGCGGAGTACGACGAGCAGGCCGCGCTGCTTGCCTCGTCCCTCACGCAGCTGCAGGAGCAGCTGTCCGCCGCCGGCATGCCCACGGATCTGGACCAGGCGCTGGAGCAAATCGACGGGCAGCTTTCGCAGCTCGAGGCGACCCTCGGCCAGCTGCAAGCGCTGGCGCAGGCCGATGAAGCCTCTGCCCAAATGCTCGAGCAGCTCACCGCCAGCAGCGCCGCGCTCAAAACGCTTCAGGCGACCATCCTGGCCTACCAGGACGGCGAGCGCCAGCTGGAAAGCGGCGCGCAGGAGTTAGAAAGCTCCCGCCAGCAGCTGGAAGACGCCAAGGCGGAGCTGGAAGCGGCCCGGGCGGAGCTGGACGACGCCAAGGCCGAGATTGAAGACGCCCGCGCGGAGGTCGCCAGCAAGCAGCTGGAGCTTGGCGACGCAAAAGAGACGCTTGCCGGCGCGCGCGACGACGCGTCGCAGATCGCGCTGAAAAAGTGGATCTTCTCCGAAAGGAACAGCGTTGGCGATGTCCGCGCCATTTCCTACGTCACCTCCATGCTCAACGTGCTGAGCCTGTCGCTCTCGCTGGTGTTCCTGCTTGTCGCCTGCGTCATCAGCTATACGTCCGCCACGCGAATGATCAACGAGCAAATCACCCTGGTGGGCACGCAAAAGGCTATGGGGTTCACGCGCAAGGAAATCTTCCGCCATTATTTGCTCTACAACCTTTGCTGCGCAGTCTTTGGCGTCGTTCTGGGAACCTTGCTGGCCGTCCTGGCTATTGAGCCGATCGTGCTGCTCGTGTTCCGCTCGACGTTTGCAATGGGCGCGATCCCCTGCGTGATCTCCTGGCCGGAGACGCTGCTTTCGGCAGTCCTCTTCCTCTTTGTTTTCACGCTCGTCACCTTCGTCGCCTGCGGCAGCCTGCTCAAGCAGCCCGCCACCACACTGCTGCGCGGCGGCCCGGAGGCCAAGGTGCGGCATCACCGCTTTGAAAGCTGGAAATCCTTCCGCAAGCTCAACCTCTACACGCGCAGCATGATCAAAAACGTCCTCAATGACAAAGGCCGCGCGCTCACGACGATCTTTGGCGTTATCGGCTCCGTCTCGCTGCTCGTCATCTGCCTGTCGCTCAAGCTGGGCATCGATAATGCCGCCGTGGTGCAGCTGGAAAAATATGCCTTTGGCGACGGCAGGCTCGCGGTCGACAGCAGCGTCGGCTCACTCGACACGTTTGCCGAAACGCTCGAAGAGCAGGGCGTCTCCTTCCTCCAGGTGCACGATAAGCTGACCTATTTCCGCGCGAAGGGCGGCGATTGGCTAAGCACATATATCCTCGCCACGGACCAGCCGGAGGCGCTGACGGAGTATTATTACCTCGAGGATATCGACACCAAGCAGGCCGTTTCCGTTCCGGAAGAAGGCTTCCTCGTCAGCCGCAAGGTTTGCGAGCTGTACGGCCTCTCCGCCGGGAGTACGGTGGAGCTAATGAATTCCAATGGGGACACCGTCGAAGGCACGGTGGCGGGTGTGATAGAAAGTTATTATAGCTCTCATCTGTTCCTTTCCACCAAAGCCTACTATGAATCCGTCATGGGCGAGGAAGCCGACCCGAGCGTCTTTTTGTTCAAGGGCGACCCGGACGCGGTGCGCAGCGCCACAGAGGGACTGCCGGGATTCGTCACCGTCAAGGAAGAGAGCGATTTCACCTTCAACATGCCCGAGCTGACGCTCGTCGTCATCGTCTGCTTCATCGTCTCGCTGTTGATGACCATTTTCGTGCTGACGAACCAGATCGTCCTGCAAATCAACAAGCGGGCAAGGGAGCTCGCGGTCATGCGCATCAACGGTTACACGCTCAAGGAAACGAAGGCGTACATCTACAAGGACAACATCGTGCTGACGCTGATCGGCTTGATCCTCGGCTGCGCGGTGGGCTGCATACCGGGTTATTTGACGGTCGTAGGGGTGGAAGCCGATGCGCGCCACTTCGTGCGGTCCATTAACCCCTATGCCCTCCTAATCGCCTTCGTCTGCGGCGCGCTGTTCTCGCTGGTCGTCAACATCGTCGCGCTGCGCAAGGTAAACCGCTTGAACTTGACAAACGTCTCCTCGAACTGACGCCAAAGCACATTGAGATTGGGAGGGAAAGCAAATGGCCGGTCTCCGTGTCAGAATCCAAGGCGTGCGCGGGTCCGTCCCCGTTCATGGCGAATCTTTCGCCCAATTTGGCGGCGGCACAAACTGTGTTTTATATCAGGCAGGGGATGAAACGATCTATCTGGACGCGGGGTCGGGGCTCCTAAGCGGGAACTTCCCCCCCGCCATCCCTTCGGGGAGGATCTCTATCCTTCTCAGCCATGGCCACGCAGATCATCTCATCGGTTTCCCGTTATTCCCTCCTTTTTTTGACAGCGCCCGTACGTGCGATATTTATTTAAAACACCGCAATGGGCGCACAGCAAAGGAACAGGTGGAAATGCTGATGACGCCTCCGCTATGGCCTGTTGGTCCCGACGCGCTGCGGGGAACGCTCCGTTTTCACGACGTTGCACCGTCCTTCACGCTCGGCGATGTCCTCATCGAGACGATGGAGGCGACGCATCCCGGCGGCGTCACCCTCTTTAAGCTGACCTATCAGGGCATCCGCGTGGTCTATGCAACGGATTTTGAACCGGATGCAGCGGAAAGCGACGCCTTCTGTAGCTTTGCCAAGGATTGCTCGCTACTCCTGATGGACGCACAATACACCACCGAAGAATATAAGCGCACCAAGCGGTTCGGGCATATGACCCTTCAAGAGGGGCTGGAAATAGCCGCCCGCTGCCATGCAGGAAAAACGCTGCTGATCCACCACGCCCCCAGCCGGACGGATGCGCAGCTGCTGGAGCAGGAGCGCGACATGCTTGCGCACCATCCACAGGTGCACTTCGCGCGGGTCGGGGACGAAATTTCCCTATAGATTAATCCGTATTTTTTGACAACACTTACGTGTAGATGGGAGGAACATGCATGAAAAAGCTTTTATCGCTTTGCCTTTTCATCTGCCTGCTTCTATCCGTTTCGCTCGCAGCCATCAGCGAAGAGGTTGCCTCTGCAACGGATATGCGGCTGGAAAGTGTGGAAGGCATCGCAATCTTAACGAACGCAAACGGCAAAACGCTGTCGGTCCGCGCAGGGATGAAGCTCTACAGCGGCTATACGATCGCCACTGATGCGCAGAGCTACGCCTACGTCAGCCTAGACAGCTCCAAGGTTGTCAAACTGGACGCCAACTCGCAGGTAGAAATCCGCAAGCAAGGGGACGCGCTGGAGATTTTGCTCATTAGTGGCCAGGTATTCTTCAACGTTGAACAACCGCTTGCTGCC
Source organism: Candidatus Aphodomonas merdavium (assembly GCA_018715585.1). Classification (GTDB taxonomy): domain Bacteria; phylum Bacillota; class Clostridia; order Christensenellales; family Aristaeellaceae; genus Aphodomonas; species Aphodomonas merdavium. The sequence continues at coordinate 5,715 of DVLH01000275.1, read as the reverse complement.
AACGAGTCCATGAATATCCGCACCTCCACGATGGTAACCGGAATTCGTGGCACGTCCGGCTATTTGAGTGCGCAGGGCCGCGATACCTCCTCTATTTCCTTGTTGGACGGCCGCGCGCAGGTTATCCACCAAGGCACGACGGACGATTCCGAAGCGCTCTATGTTGACGCCGGATATTCCGTCACGGTTACACTCTCCTCGCAAGATGCTTCTCCGCAGGCAACCACCACACAGTTGACGGCCGATGACATCCCCGGCTTTGTTGCAATCGAATTGTCGAAAGACGCCGAACTGCAAGCGCGGGTAGCAGCAGACAGCGGCCTACCCGTTGACCAGATCGTCGCCAACGCGTCCGAAAAGCTCGCGGCTGACCAGGCCGCGCAAGCCGGGCCGACGGACTGGCTGCCCATCCAGGCGTCCACACCGACGCCCGAGCCGACGCCCCAGCCGACCCGCCGGGCCACGCGAGCGCCCGCACCGTCGCCGACCCCGCTTCCCACGGCGATCTACGAAGAATACGACTCCCTGCTGTGGAGCCCGTTTGAGACAGTCGCGCCCGTTGTGAACATTCCGGAAACGCCCCCACCGACATCCACCTGACCTTTCCTCACAGGGCCGCTGCCGCGCCCGGTTCCGGCGCGCGGCAGTGCGCCAGACTTGAATGGCATCCGCACGCAAACGCGTTCAAAAAAGAACACCGTTGCAGCCGGCTCAGCGCCAGACAGGAACGTTTATGAAACGGAAAACATTGAAAAAAGCGATCGTTTGCCTAGCGCTTGCTGCTGTGTTCAGCGCAGCTGCGCTGCTGGGCGCATTCTATCAACCGGATCAAATGCTTGCAGATGCGCTCTACCAATCCCCTAAAGCGTTGGATGGGAACATCTTCGTCATTGGCATCGACGAGCGGGCCATGGAGGATATCGGTCCTTACCAAACGTGGGGACGGGACGTGATGGCCATGGCGCTGGAAGCGCTCAACGCGGATGAAAGCTGCCGTCCTGCGGTCATCGGCGTGGACGTACTGTACACCGGCGAGACGGATCCGGATCTGGACGCATACCTGGCGGAAGCTGCCGGGGCGTATGGCAACGTGGTAGTCGCATCTGTAGCGAACTTCGGCTCGGAGCTCGTGACGGAGGAAAGCGGAAATTTCTATCTGAAGGATTATTCCGTCCTCTCCTACGAAGAACCGTACGAAGCGCTCAAGGCCGTCACCGCACAGGGGCATATCAACGCCATGTACGACAAGGACGGCGTGCTGCGCCACAGCATCCTGCAAATCGATCTGCCCGACGGGCGCACGGTTTCTTCTTTTTCCTATGTGATCTACCAAAAATATGCCGAGGCTGCCGGGCTGCCGCAAGAGCTTTCCATCCCCACCGATTCGCTCCATCGCTTCTACGTGGATTATTCCGCGCTGCCCGGTGGTTTCTATGAGGGCATCTCCGTAGCAGACCTGCTCTCCGGTGATTTCCCAGCGGAACTTTTTGACGGCGCCGTCGTGCTCATTGGCCCCTATGCCGCCGGTCTTTCCGACTATGTCACCACCGCCATTGACCGCGCGTCGCTGATGTACGGCATTGAATACCAGGCCAACATCATCCACCAGATGGTGCATCAAAACTTTAAGCTGGAAGTATCCGACGCGCTGCAGGCTGCACTGCTGTTTGTATGCGCGGCTGCGTGCCTGTGGTTCTTCCTCAACCGCAAACTGCTCGGTTCCTCGTTGCTTTGGGCTGTCGTGGCAGGGGGAAGCATCCTGCTGTGCCGTGTTCTTTACGGCGTTGGCTATTTGCTGCATCCCCTCTGGCTTTCGCTGACGGTTACCGTCTTTTTCGTCGGCGCCGTCGCGTTCAACTATGTCCAGGCAGCGCTGGAAAAGCGCAAAATTTCCGACACCTTCAAGCGCTACGTTGCCCCGGAAATCGTCGGGGAATTGCTTCGGGAAGGGACGGATTCCCTCGGCCTGGGCGGCAAGCTGTGCGACATTGCCGTGCTCTTTGTGGACATCCGCGGCTTTACCACAATGAGCGAAGTCCTTACACCGCAGGAGGTCGTCTCCATCCTCAACCGCTATTTGACGCTGACGACGGACTGCATCATGAAAAACCACGGCACGCTCGACAAGTTCGTAGGCGACTGCACCATGGCTATCTGGAATGCACCCATTGCGCAGGACGATTACGTCATGAACGCCTGCCGTGCCGCCGTGGACATGGTAGAAGGTTCCAAGGCGCTCTCGCAGGAGCTCTTGGAAAAATTCGGGCGCACCGTCTCCTTTGGCATCGGCGTCCATTGCGGCAGCGCCGTTGTGGGCAATATCGGCGCAGAAATGCGCATGGATTTTACCGCCATCGGCGACACGGTCAACACGAGCGCGCGGCTGGAAGCCAACGCGCCCGCCGGCAAAATCTACATTAGCCGCGACGTCGTTGAGCGCCTGGGCGACCGCATCCGGATCACCTCCCTAGGCGATGGCATCTCGTTAAAGGGGAAATCCCAGAAGCTGGAAATCTTCCTGTTGGATGGAATCTCATAACCGGCGGAAGGAGTATGATAAAAAATGAAAAAGATAATTACACTGCTTACCTTACTAACACTTTTGTGCACGCCTATGCTTTATGCACAAGCCGAAGAAATCACCGTTGAACCATCCCTTGCCCCTTCCGGCATCGCAGAAATTGACGGGGTTTTCTACTTTGCAGACAGCTTCCAGCGCGTCATATGGAGGTATGAAAACAGCACGGCGGAAGTTCTGGCAGGGCAGACGACCATCGTAGAATCATCCGGCCGTCAACTTGGCGGATATTACGATGCTCCTCTTTCCCAGGCATCCTTCCAGGAACCGTGGGCCATCGTCCCCTACCAGGATGGCCTGCTCGTCTCCGATCGCGGCAACCACGTGCTGCGCTATCTTGACCTGGATGCACAGCTGGTCACTACCCTTGCCGGCACAACTATGGCTGGCTACGAGGATGGCAAGAACGCCGCATTTGATTCCCCCACCGGCCTGGCCGTTGGCAGCGACGGCACCGTATACATCGCCGATACTGGCAACAACGTGATCCGCGCGCTTGCGCCGGATGGAACGGTGAGCACTTATGCGGGCGGCGAAGAGGGCTGCGCGCTCGGCACGCTGGACGAAGCACGTTTCTCAGCGCCAACCGGCCTTTGCTATGCTGGAGAGGTGCTCTATGTGGCCGACTCGGGAAACCATCGCATTGTCGCCATCGAAAACGGACAGGTCTCGCTGGTTGCCGGTGCCACCCTTGACGGCGATGCCGCCTATGAAGGCGCTTATCTTGATGGCGCCGCAGCGCAGGCATGCTTCGCCAACCCGCAGGGCGTCGCCGTGTCCGAAGACGGAACAATCTACATTGCTGACACAGGAAACGGCGCAGTGCGCATGCTACAAGACGGCACCGTCTCCACCCTGCTGGCGATGGACAGCCTTGGCACCGGCCCTGTCGCTCCGCGCGGGCTCATGGTGAAAGACGATGTGCTCTACATCGGCGACGTTTTCTCCCGGCTGCTCATCCAAATGCCCGTCAAATAACAAGCACAAAGCCGAGGCGGCGGTCTGAACAGGACCGTCGCTTTCTTTGTAAAAGCCATCCCCTTTTATCCCATCCGGAAAAGGGCCCTGCTTGCCTTTTGCATCTGCTTTGATCGCCGCGGCAATGCGCAAAAAAACGCGTGCCCCATTTTGCAGCACGCTGCATTTTGTTCTTTTTCGGAAACAAATTACCCCTATTTTTGTCGTGCGCCGTTTTGATTTCCTTGGGAAGGGTTGCATGGCAGGCTTTCTGATTGTATAATGCTTATCAAGCTCAAGCTCGATTCCCGGGACAGGAGGAATAGAAATGCTCAAGGATGCAGGCTGCATTGTGTTTAAAGTAGGCACTTCTACGCTGATGCACCCGACAAAAAAGACAAATATCCATGTTGTCGATTGCCTCGCGCAGGTGCTTTCCGACTTGGCCAACGCCGGCAAGCGCGTCGTGCTTGTCACATCCGGCGCCATTGGTTTTGGCGTGGAAAAGCTTGGCCTTCCCCAGCGCCCGCGGGATACCGCAGGAAAACAGGCGGCGGCAACCGTCGGCCAGTGCGCGCTGATGTACCTATACGACAAAATGTTCGCACAGTATGGGCGCAGCGTCGGCCAACTGCTGATGACCAAGGACGACGTGGAACATGCCAATCGGCGCCAGAACCTCGTCAACGCGTTTCAGCGGCTGTTTGACTTTGGCGTCATCCCTATCGTCAACGAAAACGACGCCGTCGCCGTAGAGGAAATCGTATACGGTGACAATGACAGCCTTTCCGCCGTCGTGGCCACGCTTGTGGAGGCGGACGCGCTGGTGATCCTGACGGAGACAGACGGCCTGTATGATAAAAATCCGACGAACTTTCCGGACGCCAAGCGGATTCCCGTCGTTGAACGCGTCACGGACGAAATCCGCGCGCTTGCGGGCGGTTCGGGCAGCTCCGTGGGTACCGGCGGCATGATCACAAAAGTACACGCCGCTGAAATGGCCGCACAAAGCGGTATCCCCACCTACATCATAAACGGTTCAAATCCCAAAATGATTTACAGCCTCATGGAAGGGGCCGATATCGGCACGCATTTTCTGGCCGGAAAGGAAACGGAATGACGCTTTTAGAAATTGGACAGCGGGCGCAAAGCGCCGCCCGTGCGCTTGCCATTGCGCCGCAGCAGGCGCGCGACGCAGCGCTGGCCGCCTGCGCGCAGGCGCTGCTGGATAATCAACGTGAAATCCTGGCGCAAAACGAATTGGATCTCTGCGCCGGGCGCGCGTCCGGGCTGACGGACGCCATGCTCGACCGCCTGGCATTGAGCGCCGGACGCATCCAGGGCATGGCGGACGGCCTGCTTGCCGTGCGCGCACTCCCCGATCCGCTCGGGCGCATGCTGGAGCAGCGGACGCTGCCAAACGGCCTGCGGCTCGAAAAGATTTCCGTCCCCATCGGCGTGCTCGCCGTGGTCTATGAAGCGCGCCCCAACGTGACGGCCGATTCCGCCGCGCTTTGCCTCAAAAGCGGCAATGCCGTCATCCTCCGCGGCGGCAAGGAAGCCATCCATTCCAACACGGCCATTGCAAGCGCGCTGCGCGCTGCTATCGCCCAGGCGGACCTCCCGCAGGACAGCGTGCAGTTGATCACCGATACATCGCGCGAAAGCGCCGCGGAGCTCATGTGCCTCAACGGCTATGTGGACGCGCTGATCCCGCGCGGCGGAAAAGGCCTTATCCGCGCCGTTGTTGAGAACGCCTCCGTCCCCGTGATCGAGACGGGCGCAGGCGTCTGCCACGTCTATGTCGATAAGGACGCGCAGCTGGAAATGGCCGTGCAAATCGTCTTTAACGCCAAGACGTCCCGTCCCTCCGTCTGCAACGCATGCGAATGCGTGCTCGTCCACGAGGCAATTGCCGCCAGCTTTCTGCCGGCCATGGCGGCATCGCTTTCAACAAAAAACGTTGAAATTCGCGGCGATGCGCGCACGTGTGCCCTCCTTCCTACCGCCCGCCCCGCCACGGACGAAGACTGGGGCAAGGAATACAACGACTATATCCTGGCCGTCAAGGTGGTGGACAGTCTCAAAGAGGCGATGGAACATATCTACCGTTACGGCACAAAGCACAGCGAGTGTATCGTTACGCAAAATATGGATGCTGCCGAAACGTTCCTGCGCGG
>DVLH01000274.1 GCA_018715585.1 Candidatus Aphodomonas merdavium | reverse complement strand
CACCATCCCAGGCGTCACGGTGGCACAAAACCTCTTCGCCGGGCGTGAGGAGGAGTTTTCCCGCTTTGGCGTCATCAACATGCGCCGCATGTACCGCGCGGCGGACGCGCTGTTGCAGAAGTTCGGCATCAACGGCTTCCGCAGCAACGAGCGCATCGATCGCCTGACGTTTGAAGACCGCAAATTGACGGAGATTGTGCGTTGCGTAAGCGACAACACGCAGATACTAGTGGTGGATGAGACGACCACCGCCCTGTCCATGGAGGGGCGTGCAAGCCTCTACGCCCTCATGCACCGTATGGCCAAGGCAGGCAAGGCCGTGGTGTTCATTTCCCACGATATGGACGAAATCCTTGAACAATGCACCGATTTGACTGTGCTGCGCGACGGCGAGATCATCGGTAACCTGACGCGTGCGGAGATGGACGCGCCCGACGCCGTCAAGCGCATACGCTACATGATGGTCGGCCGCGAAATCGGCGAAAAGTATTACCGTGAGGACTATACCCCCAGCGCGCAAGACGAGGATGCCCTCGTGCTCGACCACATCACCTTCGGCCCCATCCGCGATTTCTGCCTGACGCTGAAGAAGGGCGAGATCGTCGGTTTTGGTGGCCTTTCCGGCTGCGGCATGCACGAGATCGGACGCGCCGCCTACGGCTTGGAGAAGCTGGAGGCCGGCCGCGTGCTGCGCGGAGGACGGGAGATACACGGCTGCCTGGACGCCATACAGCACGGCATTGGCTACATCTCCAAAAACCGAGACACAGAATCGCTCATACTCGACGCCAGCATACAGGACAACATCGTTTTGCCCTCGCTCAAGGCGCTGGAGCGTGGCTCGTTCATCAGCCCTCGCACGGAAAGGCGCCTCACGCGCGAACAAATCGACGCCTTCCGAATCAAGTGCGCCAATGGGCGGCAGTACGTCAACACGCTCTCGGGCGGCAACAAGCAGAAGGTTTCTTTTGCCAAATGGATGGCCAAGGGCAGCGAAGTGGTGGTAATGGATTGCCCCACACGCGGCGTGGACATAGGCGTCAAACAGGCCATGTACGCGCTCATTGAACAGATGAAATGCGATGGCAAGGCCATCCTCATGATTTCGGAAGAACTGCCCGAGCTTCTGGGCATGGCGGACCGCATCATCATCATGAAGGACTTCAAGGTGACGATGGAGTTTGCGCGCAGCGAACATCTCAAGCAGACAGACGTCATCGAATACATGATCTGAGGAGGAGCAACTATGGAGAAGCAAGCGGTCGGCTTCCGCGCCTGGATAAAGCGCCACGCTGCTCAGGCAGCGGCATACAGCGGCCTTCTTGTCTGCATCATCTTTTTCACCATTCTCACGCCCATTTTCGGCGAGAGTATCTGGTCGCCGGATCGTTTGGAAACGCTGATGCGCAACGTAATAGTATTGGCGCTGATGAGCGTGGGCGCGGTATTTGTCTATTCTTTGGGCAGCATGGACATCTCCATCGGCAAGCAGGTGGGGCTTTACGCCACGCTGACGGTGGTGCTGGGCAACGCCACAGGCAGCCTCCTTTGGGGCATACTGCTCTCGTTTGCCATCGCCATGGTCATTGGCGCCATCAACGGCGCCACAGGCGAACTTTTGCACATCCATCCGGTGATTTCCTCTTTGACGTTTATGATGATCCTCTCCGGCGTGTCCTCTATTACCTACAATAGCCTGGGCAGCCGCAACGTGGCGCTGACGGCGCTGGATGTGTCCATCTTCCGCGAAACGTGGTTCATGGTGGCAGTGCTGGTGCTCGAAGTGCTGGTGATCGGCTACCTCTTCAACTTCACCCGTCTGGGCAAGAACGCCCGCGCCATCGGCGCCAATCCCGTGGCGGCGCAACAGAGCGGCGTCAGCCTGGTGCGCTACAAAATCTTCGCCTACCTCGTGATGGGCACCTGTATCGTTATCGCTTCGCTGTTTCAGATAGGCTACACCAGCTCTGCTTCCGATTCCACGGGCACAGGCTTTGAGATGAACGTCATGGTGGCCCTCATACTTGGAGGCATGCCCCTCTCGGGCGGCATGCGATCCCGCGTCAGTTGCGCGCTGGTCGGCTCGTTCACCTATGCGCTGTTGGCGGTCGGCCTTCCCATGCTCGGCGTGGAAGCCAATCAGGTATTTGTCATCAAAGCCGTCCTGTTCCTGATCGTCGTTGTGCTCACGTGCCGCAAAAGTACCGGCATGTTGCCCAGATAGGAGGGAGAACCATGAAATCGAAAGCTGTTTCCCTGCTCAAGCGCTTGGGCGGCACGCTGATGTTGCCCCTCATCATGTATTTTGCCATGATGATCCTCTGTTACAGCAATGGCAAGATGTACTATGGCACGGTGCGCATGTGGCGCACGCTGATTGTGGACATCGCCGTTTCCGTCACCTGCGCAATGGGCATTGGCCTGCAGTTCCGCAGTGGACGCTTTGACTTCTCCGGCGGCGCAATCATGCTGCTGGGCGCAATCATTGCCGGCAACACCGCCGTGCGCGCAGGCAATAATCTTCTGCTGATGTTCTTGCTGTGCGTTGTCTGCTGTCTGGCGTTGAGCATGTTGGTAGCGTTGTTTTACGTTTACGCACGCGTACCTATCATCATCACCACCATTGGCTTTGCGCTCTTGTACGAGTCTGTCACCTGCCTGATTTTTGACGGAACTGGCATCAATATCATCTCCAACATGACGCTGCGCGTGTTTTCCACGTATCCAATGGTTCTCATTCCGCTGCTGTTGGCAGTGGGCTTGTATGCCTTTTACTGTTATTTTACCACCAGTGGCAAACAGGCCGTGCTTCTGGCCAACAATCAACAATCCGCCGTCAACATTGGCATCAACGAGCGCAGAAATGTGCTGACGTCCTACGTCTTCAGCGGCCTGATTTTCGGCTTTGCCACCGTGATTTGGATCGCCGGCGGCAAACATGACGCAGCATACACCTCCATGTCAACGGTAAGCGAATTGTTCAGCAATATACTGCCGGTATTCATAGGCCTGATGGTGGCGGGCTTCTGCGGCGACACCATTGGCACCATCGTCGGCGCGGTAACGCTGTGCCTGCTGTCCTATGCGCTCAACGCCGTCTTTGCCAATACGCTGGGCACAGCCATTTCCAATATCTGCATGGGCGTGTTCATTCTCGCAATCAATGTCGTCTCTGCGCAAGGACGCAAGCTGCTCAGCGCCATCGGCAAAATGCTGACCGAAAAACCAAGGAGGACATTATGATTGATCTCAAGGGAAATCCATTTTATCTGTCAGAGGAAGCGGCTGCCTGGGTATACGCCACGCTTGACGCTTTGACAGTCGAGGAAAAGATAGGGCAGCTCTTTTGCCCCATCAGCTTTTCCGGCGACGAGGATTATCTGCGCGCGGAAATACTGCGTTTTCATGTCGGCGGCCTGATGTTCAAAACCAGTCCGCCTGCTGAAGTGCGCGGCGCCTATGACTTTATGCAGCGCAACAGCAAGGTGCCCGTTCTTTGCGCCGCAAACCTTGAATTTGGGTCCACGGGCTTTCTGGAGGGCGGAACGCACTTTGCCCAGCAGATGGGCATTGGTGCCACGGGCGACGAACGTCATGCCTATCGCATGGGGCAAGTGGTTTGCAATGAAGCGTCGGCCGTAGGCTGCAATTTTGCCTTTGCACCCGTGTGCGATTTGGATTGGAATTGGCGCAATCCGATTATCAACGTGCGTTCTTATGGCGATGATCCGGACAAAGTGCTGAATATGTGCCTGGCCTATAAGCGCGCCGCAGACGAACACAACATGGCCATCTCCCTCAAGCACTTTCCCGGCGACGGCATAGATGAAACCGACCAGCACCTGTTGGTGAGCATCAACAGCCTTGACTGTGAAACCTGGGATGCCACCTACGGCAAAATTTACCGCGGCCTCATTGCCGACGGCGTCAAGACGGTCATGGCCGGTCACATCGACCAGCCTGCTTGGCGGCGCCGACTTGGCCGTACCGCGCGCAACGATACTGTGCCGGCGACGCTTTCCAGGGAACTCATTACCGGGCTTTTGCGCGGCCACCTCGGTTTCAATGGTCTGGTCATCACCGACGCCACGCCCATGGTGGGCTTTACCAGCGCCATGAAGCGCTCTGAAGCCGTACCCACAGCCATCGAAGCGGGCTGCGACATGTTCCTTTTCAACAAGAGCCTTGAAGAGGACTTTGAATACATGCTTGAGGGCCTTGAACGTAAACTGCTCAGACGGGAACGGCTGGAAGAGGCGGTTACGCGCATACTGGCGCTCAAAGCCAGCCTTGGTTTGTGGAACAAGCCGCGCGAAAAGATAGTGCCGCCTCCGGAGACCATGTCCGTCATTGGCTGTGCACAGCATCACGCCTGGGCGCGCGAGTGCGCAGACGAAGCCATTACACTGGTCAAGGATGATCAGAACATGCTTCCCCTCAGCCCACAGAAGACGCCACGCATCCTGCTGGAGGTGCTCGGCCCCGGCGCTGCCTGCGAGCACATCAGCCAGTATATGCTGAAAAAGCTTACACGGGAAGGGTTCCAGGCGACGCTTTACGAGCCGGAAAACTACGAAACCTATCGCTTTGGCGTCAAGCCCTTCACCGAGAAATACGACGCTGTAATCTATCTTGGCAATGTCGAAAATGCCTCCAACCAGACCACCAACCGCATCCACTGGACGACTTACTGGGGACATGGCGACAATGTGCCATGGTTTGTGCATGAGGTGCCCGTGCTGTTTGCCTCGCTGGCCAATCCGTACCACATGGTGGATGTGCCGATGATCCCCACATATATCAACTGCTATTCCAACAACGATGATACACTTGATGCATTGGTGGAAAAGTTGATGGGCCGGGACACGTTCCGCGGCCGCAGCCCCATCGACCCTTACTGCGGCAAAGCACACCTGCGTCCCTGATGGATCGGAGGCGACCATGAAACTGCGCTTTATCACGCCCATGCAGGCGCTCCCCTTTCCCCGCCTGTGGAAGAACTTCCCGGCAAAAGAGGCTGCGCGCGCCACGTTGTACATCACCGGCTTGGGGCTTTACTGCGCCTGGCTGAACGGAGAACGCATAGGGGCGGACTGTCTTACCCCTGGGTGGAACGACTACGACGCCTACCT
>DVLH01000007.1 GCA_018715585.1 Candidatus Aphodomonas merdavium | reverse complement strand
AGAATCTTTTCAAACTCGCGCTCGCCCTGGCGCAGCGTGCGGGCAAAGCGTTCCTCTTCCAGCACGAGCTCACGGCAGATTTTCTCGCTGTTTTCCAGCAGCTCGGGATAAACGTGGCCATACTGCGCGATAATCACCCGGGCAATTTCCGCCGTGAAGCCTTCCGGCGCGCCCAGCTTAATGCCAAAGCGGACGGCGCGGCGGATGAGCCGGCGCAGAATGTAACCCTGGTCCACGTTGGAGGGCGTCACGCCGCGCTGGTCGCCAATCATGAAGGTGGCGGTGCGCATATGGTCGGCAATGACGCGGAACGCGCGCGTCGTCTCCTCTTCGCTGCCGTATTCCTTGCCCGTTAGCTCCGCAATTTTCGCCAGGATGCCGGTAAACAGCTCCGTCTCGTACACGCTCTGTTTTCCCGTGAGCACGCACAGCGTCCGCTCAAGCCCCATGCCCGTATCCACGTTGGGATGAGCAAGCGGCGTCAAGGTGCCGTCGGCTTCTTTTTTGTACTGCATGAACACGTCGTTCCAGATTTCCATGTAGTGGCCGCAGTTGCAGGCAGGAGAGCAATCCGGCCCACAAGGCTCGCCGTCGCGGATGATGAACATTTCCGTATCCGGTCCGCACGGGCCCGTCTGCCCGGCAGGGCCCCACCAGTTGTTCTCCTTGGGCAGGTAGAAGATGCGCTCTTCCGGCACGCCCATGCTGCGCCACAGGTCATGCGCCTGCGTATCGCGCGGGGCGTTTTCGTCGCCGGCAAAGACGGAGAAAGCAAGGCGCTCCGGATCAAGCCCCAGATACTCGGGCGAGGTCAGGAACTCCCAGGACCAGGCAATTGCTTCCTTTTTAAAATAATCGCCTAAAGACCAGTTGCCCAGCATCTCAAAGAACGTCAAGTGCGACGCATCGCCCACCTCGTCGATGTCGCCGGTGCGGATGCACTTTTGCACGTCCGTCAGCCGGGTGCCGGCCGGATGCTTTGCACCCAGCAGATACGGCACGAGCGGGTGCATACCCGCCGTCGTAAACAGGACGGTCGGGTCATTTTCGGGGATGATGGAAGCGCTAGGGATGACGGCATGGCCGTGCTTTTCAAAAAAGCGCAAATACATCGCACGCAGCTCGTCTGCGGTCTGTGGCTTCAATTTTATCACTCCTTTGCAAAGCAGCATTATGGCATAGGAAACAGTCATTTGTCAATTGTTTCAGCGCCAGCGCGAAAAAAAGAGGTTTGTTGGGGAAAAGGAAAACCGTTGCGGTACCGCGCAAAGCATAGTATCATAAGCATAGCGGCGGCAGGTGGCTTCACCCCACGCCGAATCAAAGCGCTAAGGAGGCGTACACATGAGCCGGATCGTCATCGCGCTGGGCGGAAACGCCCTACAGGAGCCCGGCAAGCCCGCCACGGCGGAGGCGGAGCTTTCCATCGTGGATCAAACCTGCGAGCAAATCGTTGAAAGCATCCGCCTAGGCAACGAGGTGGTGCTCACGCATGGCAACGGCCCTCAGGTGGGCAGGCTTATCCTGCAAAATGAATATGGCGCGGCGCTCACGCCCGCAATGCCGTTCGACGTATGCGGCGCGATGAGCCAAGGCATGATCGGATATCATCTTGTGCAAGGCATGGCCCGCGCCATGCGCCTAAGCGGTGTAAAACGCCAGGCGGTAGCGCTCGTCACGCAGGTACGCGTCAATGGCCTTGATCCCGGCTTTGCCAATCCCACAAAACCCGTCGGCCCGTTCTACACCCAGAAAGAAGCCCAGCGCCTGATAGCGGAACGCGGCTACGCCATGAAAGAGGACGCTGGGCGCGGTTGGCGGCGCGTCGTCGCATCGCCCGAGCCACTTGAAATTGTGGAGCTTGACGCCGTCCGCACGCTGGTGGAAAAGGGATTTATCGTCGTGGCAGCCGGCGGAGGCGGCGTGCCCGTCGTTCTTGACGCCGACGGCGACCTCAATGGCATCGCCGCCGTTATCGACAAAGATTTGGCCGGTGAGCGCCTGGCGGAAGGCCTTGACGCGGACACGCTGCTCATGCTCACCGCTGTAGAGGAAGTCTATTTGCACTTTGGCACGCCCTCGCAACAGGCGCTGCACCGCATCACGCAGGAACAGGCACGCCGCTATATCGGCGAGGGGCATTTCGCGGCCGGGTCCATGCTGCCGAAGATGGAAGCCGCGCTGCGCTTCGCCTCCAGCAAACCAGGCCGCCGCGCCATCATCACCGCGCCGCTGTGCGCGTCGCGCGCGCTGTGCGGTGAAGCGGGGACGATTATCGCCTAACAGATACCTCCCGGCCCAGAAACATAGCAATCCCCCGGCTTTGCCGGGGGATTTGCAATGTGGAGACCACCCTTGAATGCCGCTGCATTTTGACGGCGCATAGGCCGTCCGGCATTCGCGCGTCCATTTTCTGTTTGGTTTGCGCCTGCGCTTGTACAGCCCTTTACCCGTCCTTTTCCATCGGATCCGCATGCGCTCTCCCCTTCCCTGCGGCCAGCGTGACAGATTCTTTGCAGTACAAACCAGCTCTCTCATGCCCTGTTGGAGGCGATTTGACAACCGCAGCCCTCTCCGGGGCGCACACCCTCCTCCGGCGCTTTGCCGCAAATGCGATTGTTATTTATGCCCCGTTGCAAAGGTGATTTTCGGCCCTGGAGGCTTTTCATGACCGTTCGCCCTCAGAAAGGGCGGGGCCAAAATCAGTGGCGGCCGCTGCAAATAGATGCGTTTAGTTCGGGTCCGCTTTGATGCTTTTCTACGCTCATAGTTGCCGCAGGGTTTCCCCCCCCCGCTGCTTTTTGGGAAAACCCTTCCCGCCATGCTTTGGGGCCCGTTCGCCCGGCAATTGTTTTTCTTGATACAAAAACCCCCGGGACGCGTCCCCAGGGGTTTTGTACAGCAAAAGCGTTGAGCTTGTTGTGTGCCGTCAGATTTTCAGCGCGCCGTATCCGGGCGCAAACGGCGCATCCACACCGGCCACGCCAGGATAGCGCCGCAGCGCGGCGGCCAGGACCGCCTCGTCGTCCGCGCGGAAAAGCACAGGCTCCTTCACAAGCGTCAGAAGCTCGTCCATCATCTCGTCCACATCTTCGGGCGACGCGCCGCGCAAATCCACCAGCGCCGCCTCCGCGTCAATCGTGTCAATTTCGTCCCAGGCAAGCGTCTCATATCCATCAAGCGCCTGTTGGAGCGGAAGCGCCGTGCGCATCGAACAGACGCGCGCAATGCCGTCCCCACCCGCGGCGGGAACGGGCGCGGCCATCGCAACGGGGGCAATGCGCCGGATATGCTCCGGCGTCGTGCCGCAGCATCCGCCCACCGCGGCGGCGCCCGCCGCCAGCGCCCCTTCGATCATCGGCACAAGGTCCTGCGGCGTCGTGCGGTAGACGAGCTTGCCGTCTACCGTCTCCGGCAGCCCAGCGTTCGGCTGTGCCACCACGGGCAGCGGGCAAACGGCGCGCATCCCTTCCACCGCCCGCGCAAGCAGCGCCCCGTCGCCGACGCAGTTGACGCCCACAAGGCTCGCCCCCATCGCCTGCGCAATCAGCGCGCAGATGCCGGGCGTGCTGCCCGTGAGCGTGCGCCCGTTTTGCGCAAACGTGAACGAGGCGGCAAACGCAATGCCCGCCTGGCGCGCCGCAAGCATCATCGCGCGCGCCTCCGCAGCGTCCGTCAGCGTCTCGCAAAAGAGAATGTCCGCGCCCGCGTCCGCGGCGGCTGCCGCTTGGCGCGCAAACCCCCGCACCGCCTCTTCAAACGCAAGCGGTCAAAAGGGCGCAAGGAACTCCGCCGTCGTCCCCATCGAACAGGCGGCAAACGGCGCGCCGCTCGCGCGTGCATG
>DVLH01000273.1 GCA_018715585.1 Candidatus Aphodomonas merdavium | reverse complement strand
TGATGCCGTTTCCATTGTTGCCGTTGCACTGGGTTGTCTATCTTATAACTTGTCTACAAATGACGATATTATCTCCGCCCTGCAGATAGACGATAGCTCCCTACAGGAGCAGTGAAAAAATCACAACTACAGTATACCGGAAAGGAACCGTGATGTCAATGTGCGACGTTTGCATGCAAACCCCGTGCGATTACCGCTGCCCGAACGCAGCACTCGCGCAGCCTGTGCTGTTGTGCGAATGCTGCGGGGGAGAGATCTACGAGGGGGAGATTTATTACGAATGCGTTGACGGGATGGATTTGTGTGAAGCGTGCTTTGACCGTTGGCGCGAACAGCACTACAAAGAGGCGGAGGCGGAAGGATGATGGAAGCAAAACGTGCGGCCGAAACGGCAGGCATGAGCCGCGGTCAATGGCTGCAAGCGCGCCGCCGTGGCATTGGCGGCAGCGACGCGCCGGCCCTGATGGGCGCAAGCCCATGGGCAACGCCGCTATCGGTGTATGCCGACAAGATGGGTTTTCTTCCGGAGAAGGAAGAAACCGTCGCCATGCGCTTTGGGCGCGATGCGGAGGAAATCGTAGCCCGCTGGTTCGCTCAGGATACGGGCAAAAAAGTGCGCCGTTTAAACGCGATCCTGCAGCATTCTCGATATCCGTGGATGCTGGCGAACATTGACCGGAAAATACAGGGAGAAAGCGCCGGCCTGGAATGCAAAACGACCAGCGCGTTTCACAAGACCGATTTTGAAGCGGGGAAGATCCCTCCGTACTACTACTGGCAGTGCGTGCATTACCTGGCTGTTACGAACTTGGAGCGCTGGTATCTTGCGGTGATCTGCGGCAACAGTGGGTTCTATCACTATGTCATTGCGCGCAATGAGGAGCACATCCGGATTTTGACCGAGCGCGAAAAGGATTTCTGGATAAACCATGTCCAGGCCGGCGTTCCGCCGGAACCCTCCGGGCAGGAAGCCGACGGCATCGCAATCGGTGCGATGAACGCGCTAGCCGAAGCGCCCGAATGCACCAGCGCCGAATTGGAAGGATTGGAAGAGGTTTTTGACCAGCTTGCGCTGGCGAAGGCGGCCCGCAGCGCCTCGGAAAAGCAGATCGCCGTGCTGGAGCAACAAATAAAAATAAGCATGGCAAACGCACAGCGCGGGCGGTGCGGCAGATGGCGGGTTTCGTATTGCGAGCAGATTCGCACGACGTTGGACGGCAAGCGGCTAAAAGCTGAGCTGCCGCAGGTGTATGAAGCGTATAAGAAGGCAAACACCATCAGGCCGCTGCTCGTGAGGGAAGCAGAAAGGGAGGAAGGCGACTAAGCTGTTTCATGCGCGAAGTGCTGAAACATGCGTGGGTGACTCCGGAGGACGGCTGGCCGTCCGCCGGGGGCAAGGAAGAAGGAGGAAAAACGAATGGAAAAGAGCATGATTCCGGCAAATCTGGCCGAGATCTCAAGCCAGGCGCAGCCCCAAGTCCCTGCTGCACAGGGAAAGGCCAGGCAGAGCGTTTCAACGATCCTCAACGGAATCCTCGATGGCGAGGGATACCGCAAGCGGCTCGACGCCCTGCTTGGCGCGCGCAGCGCGCAGTTCGCCAGCAGCATTATCACGCTGGTGAATGCGGATAAAAATTTGCAGCAGGCGGCCGTTCAAGCGCCCGTGACGATCATCCAGGCAGCGCTCAAGGCAGCGACGTTTGACCTGCCGATTGATCCGGCGCTTGGATATGCCTATATCATCCCGTTTAAGAATACAAAGCCGGACGGCGGTGCCGTCATGGAAGCGACGTTCGTTCTCGGTTATAAAGGGATGAATCAGCTTGCGCTGCGGACTGGCGTGTATAAGCGCCTAAACGTTTGTGATGTGCGGGAGGGCGAGCTCAAGCGCTACGACCGTCTGACGGAGGATATCGACATTGAATGGATCGAGGACGAGGACGAGCGGGAGAAAAAGCCGGTAATTGGCTGGGTCGGGTATTTCCGCCTTGTAAACGGTACGGAGAAAACCATCTATATGAGCCGCAATGCCATTGAGCGCCATGAAGCAAAAAACCGCAAGGGGAAATACCCGACTAAAGGATGGCGCGAGAACTTCAACGAGATGGCCGCCAAAACGGTCTTCCGCAGGCTGGTCGGCAAGTACGGCATTATGAGCATCGATTATCAACGGCAAGCCTCTACGGAAGTCATACAGGCGGCGGAAGACGCTGCCGCCGGCAGGTTCGACGATGTCCCGGACGCCCGGCTTGCCGATGATAACGCGACGGTTGTATGAGGAGGAAAAAATGATTTGCCAACGTCCCATAAAATCCCTGTCTGACCTGATGGATGGCAGCGTCGAGGAACGCTTTAATGCCGAGCTTGATAAGGTATGGCAGAACGTCTTTGATCCAAACACCGACCCGAAGAAAACCCGAACCCTCACCCTCAAAGTGAAGATCATCCCGAACGAGCGGCGCGATTCCTGCGATTTCCGCGTAAACGTCACGTCGTCGCTTGTTTCCTATACCGATATGTCCCAGACGGTCATGCTATCGGTCGGCGCAGATGGAACGATCATGGCTACCGAGCGGACCGGCCAGGTGCCGGGACAGCTTGACATTGACGGCAACGAAACCCCGATTCCGCAGACGATTGCGTTCGGCAGACTGCGCGAAGTTGAACAATGAAAGGAGATCTTATGGCAGCAAGCAATCCTGAAATCAATGTCGCCGGGTTTTTCGGCGGTGCGACCGATCTGGCAAAGTACCTCATCGATTTCGGAGCAAAATCCGAACGCGAGGTTATGGAGCACCTTCAGAAAGTCATCGACATCGACGGCCAAAAGTATGCCTGGCGCCGCGGTCACTGGGAGGCTGTCGAGCCCGTCAACTTCATACCGGACGACCCTCCTTACCCGAAAGCCCACCGGTTCTTTACGCTGGACGGCTTGGTGGACTACATCCGCGAAAACGTGGAAGGCCTGATTCCCGAGGACCCGAGAGAACGCCTCATTCTTCAGGTGGTAGATCATACGTATGTCCGCCTGATGGCCCGCCCGTC
>DVLH01000272.1 GCA_018715585.1 Candidatus Aphodomonas merdavium | reverse complement strand
CAAATGCGGCGGCCCCCCGCGAAGGAAAACGGAAAGGGGCGTTCTGAGGGAAACGGCCGGGACGAAGGGCTGCAGAGCCAAAACGCCTTTGGCACGGGAACAGCTTCACGCGCCGGCCCTCTTAAAAAAGCGTAGGAGGAGCAGCCTTGTATAATTTACGATTGCGTCAACGGCACCTATCGCATGAGCATCCCGCAAAGCGACGGAAGCTGCTATCTCATGGGAACGAGCCAAGCGCAATTGCAGAATTGGATCTGCTATGTTTCTAGCAAAGGGAATCTCGCATGGACGGTGGAATGCCCCGCTTCTTCTTGCTATCGCGGGGCCGTTCAAAGCGAAGGGAAAGTATATGCCTTGATGAACGAATATGGCAAACCCGTACAGCAGCGCAAACCCTATTTCCTTCCCATAGCCGCGGACGGAACGCAGGATCCGCCCATTTTTCTCCCTGCGTGGGCTGCGGACGCAACCGCTATCAGCATTGATTCGGCGTTTTCCTGTACAGCAACGGCACGGCCCCTTTCCGGGCCGCATAGTTTGATCCCTCCCTCCACATGGTTTGGGAGACGGAAAGCGCGGCTGTCCCGCAAAGCTTCGCGCTAATTGCCGGTTGCAGCCGGCTCGGGGACGGCTTTGTCTTGCTTGCCGAAGGCCCGGAAGGCGAAGCATACGGCCTGCTCTTTTTTGACCGGGATGGAAAAAACATGGAAATACGTTCGATCCATGCGCGCGGCTATGCCATTGCAATGGCCTGCAAACAGGATACGATCCACATTCTTCTTCAAGCGCCGGCGGATGCGGGAGGCGCATTTTTCGTGCTGGCTGTGCGGCGTACAGGCGGCCAAGACGCGAAAAAGACAGTCACAACCTCCGCCGACATCGTTTTATCGGACCTGTTTGCCGTCGGACAAAATTACCTCCTTTCCGGTTCCAGGTACTTCGGAAACAAACCGCCGGAAGCCGCGCTTGTCCTGAAACGCTTCAAAGAGGAGAAAACCCACATTCAGGATATCGCAGCGGTAAAGGAAATAACACCGTGTCAAACCTTCTTAAAGGAGGATCGTTCCGTCATGCTTTTGGGGATGAATGCCGGTGAAGATGGGCAAGGGGATGGGCGGATTCTTTGCAACACCTATTCCTTTCTACCGCAACCGGTATCACCCGCAGCCGAAGCTGCCTGTCTGGCATTGCAAGTCCCTGCCGCCCCTTGCCGGGCGGCTTTTTTCTTGCCTCCCGTTTTCCCTGCTCCGGGTTCGGCTTCGCCTCCTCTTTCCGGCGCGCCAGCAAACGGGCCCATCCTTCCCGCTTGGCACCTCTTGCCTTTCTGCGCCCGCTTTTAGGCATATTCCCGCATTGCGGTTCGATTCAAATTCCCCTGCGTTTGCCAAACACATCCACGCCCAACCGCGGTGCCATCGGGATTGAAGCCGTATGCCGCTGAAATGGAACGCGGGTCACGTAGGCCCCCTTGTTTGGCATGAAGCAAAAGCCGGCGGTACGCAAGGGCGGCGCAAGCAAAAAGAAGGTATACGATCCCGCCGCATGCTTGTCCATCATGCCATTTGGCCGGTGGCCCCGCCGTTCCCTTGCGCAAGATGCAGGCTTTCTTTACCGCCATCTTCTTCCTCGGCCTTTTAAAAGCAGGCGATTGCATTGCGGCCTGCGGCCGGAGGCGCCATGCCAGAAGCCCCTTGCCCCCGCCGCAATCAGCCTCCCAGAGCGCAACCGCGCGCCGGCTACCCGTTTTGCCGGAAACCACCGCATTCTACCGGACCCCTCCGCCGCTACCGGCAACTGCCATCGAAAAAGCGCCCGGAGAACCCTGCGGGAAGCGGTTTGGCCTGCTTGACACAGGCCGGCACGAGACTCCCTGGCAAGCGGCGGGCCAAAGCAGAAGGCGCGCAAACACCGCAAACCTTTCCCATCGTTCCGGCGCTGCCGCAAGCCGCGCAGCGATGCGCAAATCGGCGAAGGAGTTCGCCCAAATACGGCGAATTATTAACGCCGGACACTGCCATCAAACTACAGAAGGTGATCTTACATGCCCGTAACATCCGGGATGGTCCTCATCGTCTGCCCGCTTGTTTTTCTGGCTTCCTTGATCGACGCCATTGGCGGAGGTGGCGGCCTAATTTCACTTCCTGCCTATATGCTGGCAGGTCTGCCCACGGCGCTGGCATCCGGCAGCAACAAGTTTTCCTCCAGCTGCGGGCTGATCATGTCCACCTATAAATACGCGCGCAGCGGCAAGATCCTTCTCAAGCCCGCCGCCTGCGCCATCGCCGGAGCGCTCCCCGGCGCCTACCTTGGCGCGGAGCTGCTCAAGCGCACGCCCGAGCCTGTCATCCGGGCCATCATGCTCACCGTTATCCCGGTGATGGCCGTGATCCTGCTGCTCAAGCGGGACTCTGCACAGCAGAGTAAGCCCATGAACGCGGCGCGCTATATCGCCTGCTTGATCGTGGGCCTTCTTTGCGGCTTCTACGACGGGTTTTGCGGCCCGGGCGCCGGTACGCTGATGATCATGGGCCTAACGTGGATGGCCGGCATGAGCATGATTACAGCGAACGGCAGCGCCAAGCTTGTCAACCTTGCCAGCAACGCGGGCGCGCTTGTTTCCCACCTGATCAACGGCAACGTCGTGTTTGGCCTCGCCCTTCCGGCAATGGTCTGTTCCGTCGCCGGCGCGTGGTGCGGCGCAAAGCTGGCGCTCAAAAAAGGCTCCGGCATGATCCGCTGGGTGATGTGCGGCGTGCTGGTGTTGCTGCTGGCAAAGCTAATCTTTGAATCCATCACCGCATGAAGCGCCAATTTTTCTCCAATGCGCCCCTAACGGGCGCTTTTTTGCATCCTAAACCCGCTCGCCCTTTTTGCAACAACCTTTTAAGCGATAGCATATTTTCCATTGCCTGCTCCACTGTCTGCACACCGGCGCATTTTTGCATCATGGGCGTTTAACCAACCACACCGGCTTATCCTTAAAGCATCGCTTCCTTCTGCCTGTAAACTGCCTTCCGCACAAGCGTTTTTTCATTGCTCAAGAAAAAGAATTTTGGCGCGTAGAAAAGCGCCGCCGGAAAAATGCCGGCGGCGCAATTTTATCGCGGGAAAAGGCGGATCAGTTGACCGTCTCACCCGTCAGTTTCTTCCACTCGCTGCGAATGGCGTTCTGGTGGGTGACGCCATAGTTCGGGTCATTCTCCTTACACTCGTCCATGTCGCGCAGGAAGTGCACGCAAAGGTGGCCATCGAAGTTATTGGTAGAGATGGAACCGCTCAAGTGCGGCGTATTATGTATGGTAGCAAAGACCCATGTACCATTTGTCAGCTGCACATATACAGCTTTAGGCGTCCAAGTAGTAACGCTACCAAACGCGGCGTTCATGTATTTGGTATCATTCGCCGTCAGCGGCTCGGCGTCCAGATGGCGCCCGCGCGAGTAAGCGCGCAGGTTCCAGCAATAGTTTGTCTCCGGGTCAAAGACGAGCAGGATATCGCCGTTGGCAATGTTGGGCTTAACATCGTCAAACCAGTGCAGCAGTTTCACCTGCGAGATAGACGGGCCATTCATCTTTCCGTCCCCCGTAACGGTTGTGGAAGAAGAACCGGAAGAGCTGCCCGTATTTCCAACGGCGGAAGAACCATACAGCTTTTGCTGTGTCTTTTTGCCTGCGATGCCATCTTGCTGCAAGCCGTTCGCTTTCTGGAACGCTTTCACGGCGGCTTTGGTAACCGTGCCATAGTAGCCCGTAGCGCTGCCGGTCATGTAACCGAGGTTGATCAACTTTTGCTGTAGCGCTTTTACCTCGGAATTCTCCATGCCCTCCTTCAGCGTCGTATAGGAGACGCCCGTCGCGCCGGAGGAATACAGCGCCGTCTGCGTGTCGTTTCCGGCAATGCCGTCCTCTTTGAGGCCGTTCGCCTTCTGGAACGCCATCACGGCGGCATAGGTAGCGCTGCCATAGTAACCGGTAGCGTTTGTCGTCAGGTATCCCAGGTTGATCAGTTTTTCCTGTAGCTGTTTCACCTCGCTGGAAGTCATGCCTTTTTTCAGCGTAGTGTACTTCGACGTGCCGGACGTTCCGGTGGACGGCGCAGGCGTTACGGTGGAAGCAGCCGAACCATTGGCAGAAAGCGCGCCTCCCGAATAGAGCAGTGCCTGCGTCACAGGGCCAGCTTTGCCATCCACAGAAAGGCTGTTTTTCGTCTGAAAATCCTTCACGGCAGCCTTTGTTGCCGTGCCATAATATCCTGTGGCCTTTCCTGTCAAATAGCCTAGCGCGATCAACCGCTCTTGCAGCTGTTTGACTTCGGAAGATTCCATGCCCTCCTTCAGCAGGTTATAGTCCGTGGTCGTGCCGGAAGAAGAGCCGCTCGAAGAGGTTGTTCCGCTGCCTGCGACGCTGTTGCCGGAATAGAGCTTCTTTTGCGTTGCAGGGCCGGCAATGCCGTCCGCTTGCAGGTTGTTCGCCTTCTGGAACGCCTTTACCGCCGCGTAGGTCTCGCTATCGTATTCGCCCGTAGCAGTATCCAGATAGTTGAGCGCGACAAGTTCGCGCTGCAAATCGAGCACGTACGCATTTTCGTCGCCTTCCTTCAGCGTATAATAGCCGTCCGAAGACTTCGTCATTAGATAGCTGGAATAAATATATCCTTTATAGGAGCTATATTGCACCTGCGTCCAGCTGCCCGATTTGCCAAGGACGGTCACCTCCGTGCCTCCCTTAAGCGTTGTCACGCGCGCGGCGGACGTGCTGGCAGATTTCCGTATGAGTACATCGCACCGCGTGAGCGCCTTTTCGGAAGC
>DVLH01000006.1 GCA_018715585.1 Candidatus Aphodomonas merdavium | reverse complement strand
AAAAGGGAAGAAAAGAAAAAAACAGAAAAAGCAAAAAACGCACGAAAAAAGGAGAGGCGAGCCTCTCCTTTTCGGAAGGGGTGGCGCCGCGGGCGAAGGCCCGCCGGCCGTCACGCGTTGGATCGCCCGCTCACCTGGCGACATAGGAGCCGCAGAGGCTTTCGTGCTTATCGCCGGTGTGGCAATCGCAGCAGGGCTTGACCTGGATGCGGTCAAGGGTACATGCGCAGCCCTGCCGGTTGAAGCGACAGCTGGTCACTTCACAGCCGATGGTCTGCTTCCCGCTCTTGCTTTCCATGTTGTGTCCTCCTTCCGTGCGTCTGCCGCCTTGCGGCGACAAGCCTATTGTGCGCCGCGCGCCGCGCCGTCATGCACGGGAAGCGGAGGAAGTTTTTCTCAAAATCAACATGCGCCGCAAAGGCGGCGCGGCAGGGCCGCGCCGGGGAGCGCACGCCGGCCCCGCACAAAAGGCCAGGGCCCCGCATGGCAAAGGCGGCGCGGTCGGCCTTTCAAACCGCCGGCCTCACAGCGCCGCGCTCCCGTTGGGGAGGGAGAACCGCCGCAGGTCCACGTGCTCGAGCGCCAGCAGCCGCGCCTTTTTCCCGATGCCGCCCGCATAGCCGGTCAGGCTCCCATCCGCCCCCACGACGCGGTGGCAGGGCACGATGATGGAGATCTCGTTGCGCCCCACCGCGCCGCCCACCGCCTGGGCGGACATGCGCGGCAGGCTCCTCCGGGCGGCGAGCTGCCTGGCGATCGCGCCATAGGTCGTCGTCTGTCCGTAGGGGATGGCGCAAAGGAGCTCCCACACCTCGTTCTCAAAGGCCGTGCCCGTGAAGTGGAGCGGCACGGCGACATCCGGCTCCCTCCCGGAAAAGTAGACGTCCAGCCAGCGTTTTGCCGCATCAAAGAGGGGGAGCCCGCGTTCCTCGTGCTCCCTGTCCAGGCGGCGGGCAAAATGTTTTTGTCCCGCAAACCAGAGGCCGGTCAGGCCGATCTCGTCGGCAGCCAGAAGCATCTCCCCGAGGGGCGAGCGGTAACGGCTGATGTACTGCATCTCATTCCTCCTGCGCGCGGGGCCGGTCGAAGTCCTGCTGGCGTGCCCGCGCCGCGCTGCCTTCGCCATTCCCCTGCCCCATGATTTTAGCACAAAATGACCCGCGCCGGTAAGCGCAGGCTCATCCGTACCGGCAAAGCCGCCGCGCCCGCGCCGTCCGTTTTGTCAAAGCAGGCCCGCCATACGGCGGGCCTGTTCCCTTGGAAGGGGTTGGCGGATGCGGGATTACTGAACGATGACGGTGCCCGCCTTGCCGGCGAGCGCGTCCACCGCCTTGTCGAGCGAGGTGATGATGGCGCGGCGGCCGGGCTTGGAGGAGGCAAAGCGCATGGCCGCCTGGATCTTG
Organism: Candidatus Aphodomonas merdavium; assembly: GCA_018715585.1. Lineage (GTDB taxonomy): Bacteria > Bacillota > Clostridia > Christensenellales > Aristaeellaceae > Aphodomonas > Aphodomonas merdavium. The sequence continues at coordinate 2,278 of DVLH01000006.1, read as the reverse complement.
GGCAGCATGGAGCCGGGCGCGAAGTGCTTCTGCTCGATGTAGCGCTCGCAGTCGGCCACGGTGATGCGCGAGAGGCGCTCCTCATCCGGCTTGCCGTAATTGAGGCAGACCTGCTCGACCGCCGTGAGGATGAGCAGCGCGTCCGCGTCGATATCCTCGGAGAGGCGCTCGGAGGCGAGGTCCTTGTCGATGACGGCGGCGGTGCCGGCCAGGTCGCCGTTCTCATCGCGCACGACGGGGATGCCGCCGCCGCCCACGGTGACGACCACAAAGCCCTTGTCGATCATCGCCTGCACGACGGGCAGCTCCACGATCTCCACCGGCTGCGGCGAAGCGACGACGCGCCGCCAGCCGCGGCCCGCGTCCTCCTTGACGGCATAGCCCTTCTCCTGCTGCAAACGCTTGGCGTCCGCCTCGGAATAGAACGGGCCGATGGGCTTGGACGGGCTGAGGAAGGCGGGGTCCTTGCTGTCCACGACCACCTGCGTGACGATCGTGGCGACCGGGGTGTGGATGCCGCGCGCGCGCAGCGCCTTGGCCAGGCCCTGCTGGATGTGGTAGCCGATCATGCCCTGGCTCATCGCGCCGCATACGTCGAACGGCATGGCGGGCGTGATGTCCACCGAATGTTCGTTTTGCAGCACGATGCGGCCGACCTGCGGCCCGTTGCCGTGCGCGAGCACGACCTGGTATCCGCCCTCGATGATGTCCGCTATGTACTTGGCCGTCTTTTCCACGACCGCGAGCTGCGCCTCCGCGGTCGCCGGGCCCTTGCCCTCCTGCAATGCGTTGCCGCCCAAAGCGATGACCAGTTTTTCCATGACAGCTCCTCCAGAATCAGTTTTTATCAGATGGGACTTTCCGCCGCGGCTGCGCCGCACGGCGCGCCCTTACCCTTTTACTTTAGCATCCCGCGCGGCGCGTGTCAATCGAAAAACCGGCCGGATTTCATATATTATGCAGGATGGAGAAAACCGGCTTGCAGGATTGCCTGCACAAAACGGCCGCGGCAGCGCGCGGCGGGCGATTTTGGGGAGAAATGATGAATTTTTAGGCAGCCTCACATTCATTTGGTCCCGCCGCAGCGCGCGCATGCCGTTCACGGCGCGGGCGGCAAGATCAGCCCGCCGGCTCCGGGCCGCGCTGCGCCCGCTGCGCGGCGGCAAAGCCCTTTGCCGCATCCAGAAACGCATGCAGCACCGTGTTTTTGTACGCATTGGCGGGGTAGGAAAGATTGACCGGATACCGGGCCAGCGGATTGGCCAGATGGAACCAGCGCATCGGGGGATGATCGCCGCCCTGCATGGAGCGCAGCTCCCCCAGATACATCCGCGGGCAGAACATGGCGCCCAGGCCCTCCCGGCACATGGCGTAAAGGGTATCCAGGTGCTCCGCATAGGCGCTGACGATGGGGCGGATGCGGCTCTCTTCGAGGATCTGGTCGCCGATGGTCCGCACCAAGTCCCCCTCTTTGAGCAGCAGGAACGGGCAGCGGGACAGCAGCGGCAGCTCCAGCAGCGCCGGGTCCTCCATCGCGGCCAGCGCCTCCGTCCCGCGCCGCAGGTCCTGCCAGAGCGAGTCCGCCATCACCAGCACGACCTCTTCTGAAAAGAGCGGGAAGCTGACGATCCCGGGCGTTGTCGGCGTGCCCCTTGCGATGACGCAATCGAGCTGGCCGTCGAGCAGCTGCTTGTAAACGCCGGAGTTGCAGCTTTCATACAGGTTCAGCTGAACCTCGGGATAGCGCTTGTGAAAGGCCGCAAACAGGCTGGATGCAAGATATTTCCCGCGGGTATGGGCGACGCCGACGTTGAGCGCCTGCTGCGCCGAAACGGCGACGTCCGCCAATTCCGCCTGCATATCCCGCAGCAGCTGGAGCATTGCGCCTGCGTAGCGGGCGACGATGCGCCCTTTGGGGGTAAGCCGCAGGGGCGTCGTCCGCTCCACGAGGGTGGCCTGCAGCTCCTTTTCCAGGCAGGCGACCTGCTTGCTGACTGCCTGCTGCGTGATGAACAGCTGTTTTGCCGCCAGCGTAAAGCTCCGGCTCTCGACCGTTTTCAAAAAGGTATCCAGATAGGCCGTCTGCATGGCCGCCCTCCCCCCGCATCGATCTGTGTTGCAGATATTATACCGAATCGCAGCAAGAATAACAACGGTTGGTTGTAATAAACAACGAAGATATGTTGGCGGCCGGATACGGGGCCCGGTATAATAATCCTATATACAGTCAGATTCAGCGCCACTTCTCACTGTTTTATTGAATAGCAGCGGATCATTC
>DVLH01000271.1 GCA_018715585.1 Candidatus Aphodomonas merdavium | reverse complement strand
GGGTTTTCTCCTGCCATAAAGCCCGGAAAACTGTTTGCTGTTTTCCGCCTACAGCGCCGGCGCGCGGCTGCGGCGCCATTGCGCTTTTGTCAGGATGGCAATACGGCCGGCCCTTGTTTCATTCAGCAACGGCACGGGCACTTCGCCGCAGCTGTGATGATAGCGGAAGCCGAGCTTTTTCTGCACGCTTTGGGACTTGCGGTTCCCTTCGAACGAGCAGCACCAAATTGCCGTCATCCCCAACGCCTCAAAGGCGTAGCGGATCAGTTCCTCCGCTGCTTCGGGCACATAGCCCCTGCCCCAGAACGGTTTCCCCAGCCAGTAGCCCAGCTCGCATTCATCCTCCCGCTCCGTCAGGCCGGTATTTGCGCCGCATTTTAGCTCAATCGCGCCAATGGGCGTACCGTTTCCCTTTTCACAGATGGCATAGCATTGCGCGCCGCTCAAAACATGCCGGATCACATCCAGGCTTTCCTCCACGCTCCGGTGGGGCGGCCAGCCTGCGGCAGGCCCTACAGCCGGATCTCCGGCGTACACAAAGAGATATGGCGCGTCTTTTTCATGCCACGGGCGAAGAACCAGCCGCTCCGTCGTCAACTGCATTTTGACAGCCCCTTCAACAAAGACGCTTTAATCCCCGGCCATTCCCTTGGCGTGCCTTGACGCAAAAAAGTGCAGGTAACTGGTTACAAGGATGACCGTCGCCCCCAACCAGGCAAGAATCTCCGCCCAGAAAACGCCGCGGTAGCCGATCAGGCCGGGCAGGAAAAACGCAGCGCCTGTGCGCATCACAAATTCCACAAGCCCGGAAACCATCGGCATCACCGTGCGGCCCATTCCCTGCAGCGCAGACCGGTAGATGTGCAAAAGATAGAGGACCGGCAGGAATGCGCTCATCAAATAAAGGTACTCGCAGCCGATGGCGACCGATTGGGTTACTTCATCGGCCGCACCGGAGATAAAGCTTGCAATCAATCCACGGCCAAAGAGGAACATCAGCGCCGCAATGGCGGCCGCCGTAACAATGCCCGTCAGCCCCGCGGCGCGCACGCCTTTACGAATGCGCGCTATTTTTTGCGCCCCCAGGTTTTGTCCGGCATAGGTGGACGTCGCATAGCCATAGGAAATGGCAGCGATTTCCAGCACTCCATAGAGCTTGTTGGTCGCCGTATAGCCGGCAATAAACGTCACGCTGATGGCATTGACGATGCGCTGCACAATCATCCCGCCGATGGCAATGACGGCGTTTTGCGCCGCAACGGGCAGCCCCAGCGCCAAAAGGCGCGCGCAGATTGCAGAGGAAAAGCGCAAATCCTCGCCGCTCAGGCGCAAAAATGCAATCTGCCGCAAGCGGCGCAAGCACAAAAGGCAGGAAGCCGCCTGCGCAATCACCGTAGCCACCGCTGCGCCCGTAACGCCCCAGCCATATACCGCAACAAACAGCAAATCCAACCCAATATTGACGGCTGCGGCGACGATCATCGCATACAGCGGAGAGCGCCCGTCTCCCAACGAGCGCAGGATGCCCGCCATTAGGTTGTACGCCATGACAAAGGGCAGCCCGCTGAAGAGCACGGTCAAATAGCGCGTCGACAACGGACGGATGGACGAAGGCGTTTGCAAAAGCGACAGCACATGCGGTATGGAAATAAGCGCAACCGCCGTGATGGCAATCCCTGTGGAAGCCGCTAAAAGAACGGCGTTGCCAACATAGCGGCGCAAAGAGGCGTAATCCTCCGCGCCAAAGGCTTGTGCCATGGGGATGGTAAAGCCCTGCGCGATTCCCTGGATGATGCCCAGAAAAAGCCAGTTAAACCAATCGGAAGCACCCAGCGCCGCCAATGCGGAAACGCCTTCGACGCTGCCGACTATCTGTGCGTCCACAACCGTATAAAGCTGTTGAAAAATGTTGCCTACCATCAGCGGAAGAGCGACCGACAAAATGAGGCGTATCGGGTTCCCCTCGGTCATGTTGCGAACGGTCATATCCGGCGCACTCCTTTTCGATGCCTGCCGCGCAGTGCTCTGCGCAACGTTTTTTTATCATACCCTGTCAGGTTGCTTCTTTCAAGCGCCAATGCATCCCGGCCGCAAAAAAATAGCACCATTTTTCCGGCCGGGAGCAAAAGAGCAAGATTGAAACAAACAAACGCGAAAAAAGCTGCTATACTCTTGTGCGGGAGGGATATGGATGTACAAACAACCGCTTGCACAAATGGCGCAGGTTGTGGAATATATCGAAAACAATCTCTGCACCACCAGCATCTCGCTCGGCACGATCGCCAGTGCGGCGCATTATTCCAAATACTACCTGCACCGCGCGTTTCATGACGCGTTTGGCATAACCATCCATGAATACCTGCGCAGGCGTAGGTTGACGCTGGCAGCAGAACTGCTTGCGGATACACAAATGCCGCTTTTACAGGTTGCGCTGCGCTGCGGCTACCAAAGCCAGCAGGCGTTCGGCGCCGCGTTCAAGGCGTATTATAAAAAGACACCTGCATGTTACCGTGCGCAAGGGCTGTTTTACCGGCTGCAACCACGCCTGATGGCGTTTAAGGGGGCGCTACAAACCGGACAAGCCCCGATCCGCCTGGCAACGCCTGATGATGTACCCGCCTGGATGGCGCTGCTCCACCTTGTGGAGGACGGGTATCCATGCCTGAACGTGGAGCAGCACCTGCGCGCGCTCAAGGAAAACATCCGCAAACAACAGGCTTTTTTGCTGCACGAAGGAGGCACGGCGCTGGGCGCCGCTGCGCTGGAACGCGAGACGGGGCACATCCTGTTTCTGGGCGTGCACCCGCGCTACCGGCGGCACGGCATCCAGGAGCGGCTTATCCAAACGCTCCGGCAAAACTGCCATGGCAAAGCGCTGAGCATCATCACGTTCCGTGCGCATGACAGAGCTGACCCAGGATACCGCAAGGAGATCGAATCCCTTCATTTTCAGGCACGCGAGCCACTTGTCGCGTTTGGCTACCCCGCGCAGCGCTTTGTCCTACCCTGTGCAGAGAGTTGGAAAAGTGAAAATGGCCGGAAATAAAAAAGAGGCCTGGCAGGCCAGAGCGGCTATTTTTCTGATCAGCCAGTGCATCACGCTCTTTGGATCCACGCTCGTGCAGATGGCTGTCGTCTGGTATGCCACGATGGAAACAGCATCGGGCGCATGGGTGGCGGCATTTACGGTTTGCGCGTATGTGCCGCAATTTCTTTTTTCCCTGCCCGGCGGTGCCTGGGCGGACCGCTACAGCCGCAAAGCGCTAATTATCGGGGCAGACGCGGCCATCGCTGCTGTGACGCTGGCAATGGTGTTTATGCTTCCTCTTTATACCGCGCAGCGGGCACGGTTGGTGGCGCTGCTGGGAATGTCCACGCTGCGCGCAATAGGAGCGGGGATCCAAACCCCGGCAGTCAACGCCGTTTTGCCCGGGCTTGTCCCACCAAAGCAGCGCATGCGCTACAACGGCATCAACGCCGCCATGCAGGCCGCCGTCCAATTTGCCGCGCCCGCCGTGGCGGCGGCTGTCTTTTCGCTTGGCACGCTCGCGTCAACGCTGCTCATCGACGTCGCTACGGCAGCCGTTGGGATTGCACTATTTGCGCCCATGCGCCTGCCGCAGCCAATCCCCGGGTCGTCCTCCGCACCCGCCGGCATAAAAGCGGGGATACGCTATGCGCTAAAAAACAGGCGCATCGCCCGCTGGTTGCTGCTGCACGGGCTGTTCACATTCCTATGCGTCCCGGCAGGATTTCTATCCGGGCTGTTTGTCCGCAGGACGTTTGGCGATACGTATTGGCATTTGACGGCAGCGGAAGTAGCAGGATTTGCAGGAATGGCTGCGGGAGGCGCCGCGATGAGCTGCCTGGGGAAACGCGCAGGCGGTGCGGCCGTGCTGCCGTATGCGCTGGCCGCGTTTGGTACCTTCGCCGTTGCAATGGCCGCCGCACAGGGGTTTGCGCTTTATATAGCGCTGATGTTCGGCTATGGCGCCGCCTTATCGGCCGCACAAGCCTCGCTGACAACGCTGCTACAGCAGGAAGCGGAAGAGAGCATGCAAGGGCGCGTGTTCGGTTTAGCAGGCGCGCTGTATGCGGCTTTTCTGCCCGCAGGCATGGCCGCCTTTGGCCCGCTGTGCGATGCCGTACCGCTGCGCGCGCTGATGGCCTTTTCCGGCGGCGCCCTTTTCCTTCTTGCCGCATTTGCCTTCGCCGCCGCGCGCTTGCCCAGCTGCCGTCCAGGTCAATAACAAACAAGGCCGCCCTTTCCCGCGAGCGTCCTGAGCGCCTATTCCCAGCGTATCGCTGCAAGTACGCAGCCGCGATCAAGCCGCATTTTTGCCCGCACAACCGCACGGGTGGAGGATCCATGGTTGCTTTTTTCTCAAGCGTTCCCCATTGACAGGCGATGCTCATAGGGCACACAAAGGGCCTACCGTCCCCGCAGGCCGCTTTATGCCACACGGACGGAGGGCCCTTTATCCTGAAATAGAATAACACCCCCGGCGGATGCCGGGGGTATTTTGGCTAGCAAAGGAAAAATCCGTATAACTTTTTTATTTGGCAAAATCTACGGCCCGCGTTTCGCGGATCACGTTAACCTTAATCTGGCCAGGATATTCCATCTCATGCTCGATGCGCTTGGCAATCTCCTTGGCCATCACGATTGTACCGGCATCGGTGACGTCGTCCGGCTTGACCATCACGCGCACCTCGCGGCCGGACTGGATGGCGTAGCATTTTTCCACGCCGGGGAAGGAGGTGGAAATCTCCTCCAGCTTTTCCAGGCGTTTGATGTAGTTCTCCAGCGACTCGCGCCGCGCGCCGGGGCGGGCGGCGGAAATGGCGTCCGCGGCCTGAATCAACACGGCCTCCACCGTGGCGGGTTCCACGTCGTTGTGGTGCGCCAGAATGGCCTGGACAACGTCCGCACTCTCGTGGTATTTGCGGGCGAGCTCCGCGCCCAGCTGCACATGCGTGCCCTCCGCCTCATGGTCGACCGCCTTGCCGATATCGTGCAGGAGCCCTGCGCGCTTGGCAAGCTGCACATCCGCGCCCAGCTCAGCCGCCATGATGCCTGCGAGGTGGCTGACCTCGATGGAATGCTTGAGCACGTTCTGACCGTAGCTGGTACGGTATTTCATCCGGCCCAGAAGCTTGACGAGCTCGTGATGAATGTTATGCTGGCCCGTCTCGAAGATAGCCTGTTCACCCGCTTCGCGGATCTGCTGGTCAACGTCCTTCTGCGCCTTTTCCACCATTTCCTCAATGCGCGCAGGATGAATGCGCCCATCAAGAATCAGCCGTTCCAGCGCCAGGCGCGCTACTTCGCGACGGACGGGATCAAACGCGGAAACGATTACGGCCTCCGGCGTGTCGTCAATGATCAGATCCACGCCCGTCGCCGTCTCCAGCGCACGAATGTTGCGCCCCTCACGCCCGATGATGCGGCCCTTCATATCCTCATTGGGCAGGTTGACGACCGAGACGGTCGATTCCGCCACATGGTCGGCCGCGCATTTTTGAATGGCCAGCGCAATAATATTGCGGGCTTTCTTTTCGCCCTCTTCCTTCGCGTTGGCCTCGATATCGCGCACGAGCACTGCCGCGTCGTGATAGGCGTCCTTTTGAATGCGGCTGACAAGCATCTGCCGCGCTTCGTCCTGCGTCATTGCGCCGATGCGCTCCATCTCGGCCTGCTGCTTGTTCACAAGCTCCTTGGCCTCGTCGTGAAGCGCGGCGATTTCCGCCTGCTTTTTATTGAGCGCTTCCTCGCGCAGTTCCAGGTTGTCAAGCTTCTTATCCAGCGACTCCTCGCGCTGTATCAGCCGCCGCTCGGTGCGCTGCTGCTCGTTGCGCCTGTCGCGGATCTCTCGGTCCAGTTCGTTTTTGATCTTGAGGGCTTCTTCTTTTGTTTCAAGAATCTTTTCTTTTTTGCTTTCCTCAGCGCGCCGCTGCGCTTCTTCTA
>DVLH01000270.1 GCA_018715585.1 Candidatus Aphodomonas merdavium | reverse complement strand
GTGCCGTTGCCCGTGAAAAACGCCTCTTCCTCGGCAGCGCCGATGCGGCGGGCAAACTCGCGGGCGATATAGGAAGGCAGGTCGAACACGGAATCGTTGAGCAATTCCTCCGACACCTTGAGCATGGTCGCCAGCTTGTATGCGCCGATGGAGACCTGCCCAAAGGAATCGTCACTTTCGGGATAGGCGGCCTCCTCGTCGATCCACGAAGCCGTGCCCTTGGAGGCCACGACCGGAATCTTGCGATCCCCGGAGGACGTGGAGATGACGCGGGCCAGCTGGCGGAAGATGTTCTGTTCCTCCAAGGCCTCAATGAGCGTGCGCTGATACTCGTCCGGGGCGAGATAACCACCCTCCGATTCCACTCCGACCTGCAGGGCGTTGAGCACCTCGTGCGGCACGGACTTGGCGCGCATGGTGCGCCAGAAGGCGCTCTTGTATTCGTCCGTGGCGGTGCCGCACTTGCCCTTGTCGGGCGCGAACTCCGGCTTCTGCGTGATGGGCTTGTCCACGGGCTGGATCAGTTCGCGGTCGATGGCCGCCTGCCGCTCCAGGCGCTCGACTTCCTTGCCGAGGGCCAGCACGTCGGCCTCCATGCGGTCATAGGTGGCAGCGTCCTCAGCGGTCATCATGCCGTCCGCGCCGCGCTTGCTGTCGAGGAACGCCTTCGCGGCGTCCCACGCCCTGGCGCGCTTTTCGCGCAGTTCAAGAATCTGATTCATATCGGTTTCCTCCTCAATGCTTCAAAAGCGCCAGTCTCTTTTCAAGATCTGACACTTTTACTGTGGGTTTCGGGGCAGGCATCCGGGCTATGAGTTTGTCCAGCAGGCAGTTGGTCACGGCCCTGCGGGAAAACGTGAAGCTGTCCTCCGGGGATTCCGGCTGGGCAGCTTTGGGCTGGTACATGATCTCGTCGCAGAAGCCAAGCTCCAGCGCCTTTCTGGCATTCATCCACGTCTCCGCATCCATGAGGTGTGCCAGCTTCGTGCGGCTCATGCCGGTCTTGATCTCATAAGCGTTGATGATGCTTTCCTTGACCTCGTCCAGCATCTGAATCGCCCTGTGCATTTCCTCGCTGTCGCCCATGGCGACGGTGAGCGGGTTGTGAATCATCATGAGCGACACCGGAGACATCCTGACGGTGGTGCCCGCCATGGCAATGACGGAAGCGGCGGATGCTGCAATGCCATCGATGACCACGGTAACGTCTGCCGGATAGTCCATGAGCATGTTGTAAATCTGCGCGGCGGCCACGCAATCGCCGCCCGGAGAGTTGATCCAGACGGTGATGGGGCCGTCGTCCGATTGCAGTTCATCCTTGAAAGCTGCGGGCGTTACGTCGTCGCCAAACCAGGATTCTTGTGCAATCGCACCTTCCAGATGCAGGATGCGTTCCTGAGTCGTCTCATCGCGTACCCAGTTCCAGAATTTCTTCACTTGGGTTCCTCCTTTTGTGGTTCAGGCTGGTTGCCTGCAAACAGCCCGGCATCTTCCAGCCGGGTCATGTTGCCGTTGATGAGGTACAAATCGCCGCCCAGCTCCGCCGGAATGCGGTCAAGGGATTCCAACTCGCGAATGTCATTTGCAGACATCCAGCCATTCTGACGGGCCACGGCATAGCCGTTCATGCGACTCTGATAATCGCCGCGCAGCAGGCCCTCCACATTGAAGCGCGCGAAATAGCGCAGCTTCTCCGAGGGCCGCAGCAGCGAGCGGTGAATGGCCTGCTCCCAGCGGCTGATCCATGGAGCCAGCGTATACTTCACAAATTCCAGCGATTGCTGCTCGATGTTCGAAAAGCTGCTCCTGTCGAGGTCGCCCACCATGTGCGGCGGCACGCGGAAGATGCGCGCGATTTCGTCGATCTGGAATTTGCGCGTTTCCAAAAACTGCGCCTGCTCCGGGCTGATGGAGATGGGTTTGTAGCTCATTCCTTCCTCGAGTACGGCGATGCGGTGGGCGTTCCGGCTGCCCTGATAGATGGCGTTCCAGGAATCACGCACGCGCTTCGGGTCCTTGACCACGCCAGGATGCTCCAGCACGCCGCCCGGCTGCGCGCCGTTCTGGAAGAAGGCCGCGCCGTATTCGTCGCAGGCCAGTCCCATGCCAATGGCCTGCTTTGCCATGGCGATGGGCGAATAGCCAACCAGACCGTCAAAGCCGAGGCCGGGAATGTGGAATACCTCCTCGGAAGTGAGGCGCACGACGGACCTCTTTCCCAGCGTGCGCGCATCCGAGTCCGCGCGGAGGTATTCGTAGAAGATGCGCCCGCTGCCGTCCCTGTCCACGGTCATTCGGTCCGGCATCAGCGGATAGAGCGCCGCCACCTCGCCGCGCCCGTTGCGGATGACCTGCGCGTAGGCGTTGCCCCACAAAAGCAGGTGCGTCATGAGCGTTTCGCGGAAAGAGAATGCGGACATCTCCGGATTCGGCTCGTCATGGAGCAGCACATACAGCGGATGATTGAGCGCCTTTTCCTTGCCGCCCGCGTCGTTGTACTGGTAGAAATGCAGCGGCAGGGATGCGATGGATTCCGCCAGAATGCGCACGCAGGCGTAGACCGCCGACATCTGCATGGCGGAGCGTTCATTGACGGCCTGTCCGGCAGAAGATCTGCCAAACAGGAAGGAATACCCGCTGCCGTTCAATGCATTCCGAGGCTTGTCCCGTGCCTTGAACAAGCTGGTGAGCGGTAATTTCAAAACGGCACCTCGCTTTCGATGTAATGACATTGTATTGACATCCTTTCACCTCCGGGGTATAATACAGACAAAGGAGGCGATTGCAATGGAGCGACTGAACGTGACCAGTGCGCCGAAGACAGGCACATTTCAAATGCGAATCAATCCTGAAATTAAAAGGGAGGTCGAACGCATTTATGCGGATTGCGGGATGACCCTCACCGATGCGATCAACATTTTTATTCAGCAGACGCTGAATGCCGGTGCTCTGCCACTGATCGTAACCAGCAACAGCAAGGAAGCGTTGCGCAATCAGGCCATGGCGAAATTGATGACCGAGATTCAGGCGGGCCGCGATTCTGTCAAGTCGGAAAGCGACTGGGTTTCCGAAGATGAAATGCTTGAGCACTTTGGAGTGAAGTTATGAAGCTGCGTTATACGCCTGCGGCCATGCTGGATCTTGAGCAAATCTCAGAATACATCTCAGAGACGCTCATGAATCCGGACGCTGCAAAGAACCTCATAGCCAGGATTGCACGTGATTGCGGCAGGCTCAAAGAGCAGCCATCCCTGGGGATTGCATTAAGTCGCAAGACCGGACGGGAAATCGAAGGCTATTGCCTGGTCTCAGGGAAATACATGGTCATCTATGATGTAGACGAATGTATTTCGGTACAGCGCATCCTTGATACCCGGCTCGACTATATGCGCATCCTGTTCGAAACGGAGGAGCCAGAAGAACAATGACCATCCATATCCACCTGAACGATGATGACGCGAAGCTGTTCGAAGCTGCTGCGCGAAAGCGCGGTGTTTCTGTCGGGGAGCTCATGTACCACTGCACCATGAAGCAGATGGCGAAAGACTACTCGTTTATTGTTGCAGATCAGGAAGACTTGGAAAGAAAGCTTCAAGAAGCCGAAGCAGATATTATCGCAGGCAATACCTATCCTGCCGATGAAGTTTTTGAGCAAATCCGAAATCAACTTTCAGACAAACAATAAACCTCTCTCGTCATACACCGAGCCGCCATCGCCCGCGTGTCGGATTGCGCGGTCCAGCGCCATGATGGTTGCAATAGCGCCGTCGATCTTCTCCGTGCTCTTTTCCTTGTCTGCCTTGATATTGCCCGCCGGGTCGGAGCGGATGGTCACGTTATCGACCATCCAGCGAAGTACCGGATGGCCGCCGTGCGCGAGCCTGCCCTCCAGCGTCAGCTTAAGCAGCTCCTTTGTCGGCGGCGACATATCCTTATAACCCTGTCCGAAGGGCACCACGGTAAAGCCCAGCCCTTCCAGGTTCTGTGTCATCTGCACCGCGCCCCAGCGGTCGAAGGCGATTTCGCGGATGTTGTACTTCGTGCCCAGTTCTTCGATGAATTCCTCAATATAGCCATAGTGAATCACGTTGCCCTCGGTAGTGAACACAAGCCCCTGCCGCGCCCATACGTCATAGGGCACATGATCGCGTTTGACGCGCAGGTCAATGGTTTCCTCCGGCAGCCAGAAAAACGGCAGGATTTCGTACCTGCCGTTTTCGTCGTCGGGCTCGGGCGGAAAGACCAGCACGAAGGCGGTGATGTCCGTTGTGCTCGACAAATCCAGCCCGCCGTAGCAGATGCGCCCACGCAGCGCCTCGGGATCGACCGGAAATGCGCAGGCGTCCCACTTGTCCATCGGCATCCAGCGCACGGTGGAATTCGTCCACTGGCAGAGGTGGAATTGCCTGAACTGCATTTCCTCCGCCGGGTTCTGCCTGGCGCTTTCACATGCGGTGCGGTAGTATTCCATGTCCACGGTCTTGCCCAGCGAGGGGTTGACCGCCTTCCAAACCTCGGGGTCCGTCCAGTCGGCTTCCTGCGGCGTAGAATACACCACGGGATAGAACGTCGGGTCGCGCTTGCGGCCTTCGAGAATGTCCGTCGCCTTGGAATGCACCTCATAGCAGATGGAATTTTTGTCGCTGCCCGCCGTCGTAATGACGAAGTTGAGCGGCTGTTTGCGCGCCGCTCCGGAACCCTTGGTCATAACGTCAAACAGCTTGCGGTTGGGCTGGCCCAGCAGCTCGTCGAAGATGCAGGCGTGCACGTTGTAGCCGTATTTGGAGGCCACCTCCGAGGAGAGCGCCTGATAAATCGAACGGGTCGGCAGGTACACGAGGCGCTTCTGGCTCTCCACGATCTTGATGCGTTTTAAGAGCGCCGGGCATTGAAGCACCATGTCCTTGGCCACGTCGAATACGATGCTGGCCTGCTGCCGGTCGTTGGCGCAGCCGTAAATCTCCGCGCCCTCCTCGCCATCGCCCGCCAGCATATACAGCGCAACGGCGGCGGCCAATTCGCTTTTACCAGCCTTCTTACAGATTTCCACGAAGGCGGTATTGAACTGCCGGTAGCCGTTGGGCTTGATGACGCCGAACAAGTCCCGGATGATCTGCTCCTGCCAGTCAAATAACAGGAATGGTTGCCCCGCCCACACGCCCTTGGTATGCTTGAGAGCCTGGATGAAATTGACCGCGCGATCTGCACGGTCTTTGTCATAACAGGACGTGGGCAGCATGAAGCGCGTGGGCTGAAACTTCTTACTTCTTGCCATGTCCGCGACCTCCGGGAAAATTCAGCCTCGCGTATTCCTGAAACAGTAGCCGCGCCACGCAGTCGCGCACGCGGGCGGCCTGCCGCGCCGTGGCAAACGTACCAAGGTGATGCTTGCACCCGTGCAGATGGATATACGCCTCAAAGCCGGAGCCGTTGCGCAGTGGGCTGACGCCGGTATAACCGCTGGCGTTGGTGCAGCGGCGCTTCTGGTTGAAAGCATTTTGCTGGTGCGTACACAGCCGAAGGTTGCAGCGGCGGTTATCCAGCTTGTCGCCGCTGATGTGATCCACTTCGAGCCCGTGGACATCGGGAAACAGCAGGCGATGCAGCACGACGGTTTTCCCGCGCACATGGGTCGCCGGATATCCGCGCTTGCCCAGATGCCAGGTATGCGGCTGGACGATCGGCAGGTCTGCTTCATCGAACCAGAATTCACGGCCATTGGCAAAGGCGGCAACGCAGTGGCCGTCGCTTTTTCGGATGGAATTTCCCACAGCGCTCCTCCTTTCCGTGGGCATGAAAAAAGGCCCCTTTCGGAGCCTGCGTGATGATCTTACAGGGTATACCCGGCGCAGCGGAGGATCTCGCGCATGGCGTTGATCGCGCGCTTTGGGCTGGAATAGTCGCGTACTCCCACCAGTCGGCCATTGTCAAACAGGCGGATGATCGGGGTTCCCATGCTATCGTGGGCTTCGATGCGATAGGTGAACTCCATCTCGCCGTGCCAGACCACCTCGCTCGTCCTGCGCCACTCGCGCTCATAGATGAACCCGCCGTAGTCGCTGGTCTTGCCCGTGTAGTGAAAGCCATTCTGCTCCAGAAGCTCGTTGAAAGTGATTTTCTTTTTCATGGCGATTGCCTCCCGTTTCATTTCTGATGGTCTTGCCGTGAGTGAGTGTTACCATAGACACCCCGGAAAGACAAGCTCACCGGAAGGCTTTTTCCAAAGAAATTTGACCGCAAACAGGCGAGCGGAATACCCGCCTGAAGCATTGCAATGCCGTTCAAATTCGCCGAATTCGATCCTCTCCATAGGCGGCTCCGAGACTGGAGCCTCTGTCCCATGCGATGTGCACCGTGCCGACGTCGTCCACCGCGATCACCGTGCCCTGATCACCCGGCTTCAATATTGTGTAGGGATCATTCATGAAAACCAGTTCCACGCGGCAACCCGCCGGATACTGCTGACGCAGCCGCTCAACAACCTCGCGCGAAGGAAACCCATTCATGCCACCACTCCTCAATACTCGTCCGGGAACAGCACCGTCGTGGCGCTGCCGTCCCATTCCGTGATGATCCAGAGCTTCCACTCCGGGTGATCGGCCTGTTCATAGGATGCGAAGATGCGGTCGTCGCCCTGAGCCAGTGCCCGATCGTTTTGCTTCCGGTCACTATCACACAGCTCGCCCCAATCGGCGCGGAGATAGCGCAGGAACGAACGCTGCACGAATGCGGCGAAATCATTGTCCTCCCCCATCAGGTTGGCCACCCCTCGCGTTGCAACCACCTGGCCGAGCTTGCACATATTCGCCATGTTCAGCCCTCCTGTACGTGGAAAAGCAGCGCGCCGCACTTTTCGTATGCATCGGTGGTGAAGTCCTTGCAGCCGCCGTTGATCTCGATCATGCCTTCCAGCGTGCAGCCGTTTCGGGTGAACCGCCAAGCGCTCTCGATGGCGCTCGAGCAACCGGAAGAAAGGGTGAATTTGTCGATGCCATACGCGCGCATATCCGAGATGAGCGCCGCCTCGTCGCAGTAGTCATGCGCCTCGGCAAGGTCGATGTAGGCGTTGCCGCGCTCCATGGCGGATGCGTAGAGGCGATAGAGGCGGGCGTATGCCTGGCCAGCTTCCTGAATCTGCCCCTCCAGAACCGCGTGGTCGCTGCGCACCTGCCGCATTGCCGCCTCGTCGTTACCCTTGCGCGCTTCACGGTATTGCGCCCTCAGTGCCTGTTCCCTTGCGTAGATTTCCGCGAAATTGTTTTTCATGATGCTTGCCTCCTTGATTGTGTGCCCTTCGGCTGAGTGAGTGTTACCATAGACACCCTGAAAAGACAAGCTCAGAGAATGCTTTTTACGCGAAACGGCTGGACAAAAATACCGCCCTTGCGGGCGGCGGGTCGCGGTTATCGCCTAAAAACCTTCACCATTTCCGGATACCAGCGGGCTTCCTGCTCCCTCGTCTCGGGAATGTCGTAGTCCATGCTGCCGTCGGGCAGCTGCCACACGCTCATCAGCCACCAGCCATCTGGCAGGGCAATTTCCATGACCATCGACCGCCGTCCGTGGGCGTCAGGCGTGATGCGGTCGATGCCGTTCGCCTGGCCAAACCAGTGGCGGATGTAATTGAGCAGCTGCCCCTTCGTCCACTTTTCGTGGTTGAAGTATCCGCCCACAGAGAAGCGGTAGAGGGTGGCGGCGATTTGATTGAGCGTCATGGCGGCTCCTTTCCGGCGCTTGCGCGCCCGTCGGCATTGTTCCCGCCGACCGGGATGATGTGCCTTGCGGCTGTGTGAGTGTTACCATAGTCATCCCGGAAAGACAAGCTCAGTCTAAAAGTTATTTATCAATTTTCTTCGCTCGTTCGCCCGTGAATTGCTCCCATCTGTGCACGATCAGGTCGCAATGAAGCGGGTCGGCTTCAATGGCCCGGCAGCGTCGCCCGGATTGCTCGCACGCAATGAGTGTGGAGCCGAGGCCCGCAAAGGGATCGAGGACAAGGCCGTGCACGTCCGCGTGCATCTTGAGGCATCGCCACGGAAGCTCGATGGGAATGTGCCTTTCACCGTTCTGGCTGCGCATGGCGGCGATTTCCCAAACGCCTGCATATCCCCACTTGCGCCGCTCGTCTCGCGTCAGGCGCTTTACAAATTGAAACGAATGCGCGGCAAACGCCGATACCCACGCATATTCCTGATCGTTGTACGCATCCGGCGCGTTGCTGGCATAAGCGGTCACATAGTCGAATTGCGGCGAGGGCTTGTTGGAGTTCGCCTGCAGCGCACCGGCAACGGGCACGTTGCCGGTCATCTTCCAGACCCTGATCCACAAGGGCCGCAGCGCCTCATCCGCAAACAGCTTCATTGCGTGCAGGCTCAACGGCTCGACAAACGGACTGCCCGTCTGCATCAGGTCGGCGCTCTGCCAGCAGATAACGGCAGCGCGGCGCGCCAACAGGTGGATCACCTCCCCCATGCGCTTCAACCACGGGTCGAGGCCCTGACGGACGTACTCCTTTGCATCCACCGGCGGCGAGGTCACGGCGCACTCTGCCTGCTGGCCATCCAGCAATTTTTCATAGGCTTCCGGAATGCTGGGATCAGCGCACAGCAGCCGGTGTTCGCCCAATTCCCACAGGTCGCCCGGCTGCGTGACCGGGCCACCCGCCTCCGAAATCTGATCTTTCGCCGCATTGGAATCAAAGTCATCCTCCTGGGCTTCATGGGAATAGAAACGGTTGAGCAGCGCGTCTACTTCGCTCGCGTCGAAGCCCGTGAGGGAAACGTCAAAATCAGCCGCGTCAAATTCCGCCATCAGCGTTGCCAGCTTTTCCTCGTCCCAGTCGCCCTGAATCTTGTTCAGAGCGATATTGAGCGCCTTTTCGCGTTCAGGGCTGAGGTCAACCACGACGCAGTCAATTTCCTGCAGCCCGAGGTCCAGGAGCACCTTCAGTCGCTGATGCCCGCCGACCACGTTGCCCGTCTGCCGGTTCCAGATCACCGGCTCCACATAGCCAAACTCGGCGATGGAGCGCTTGAGCTTTTCATATTCCCTGTCCCCCGGCTTCAGGTCCTTGCGCGGGTTGTACGCCGCCGGATTCAGCCTGGAGGCCGGTATTTTTTGTATCTCCATATGAGCCTCATTTCTTATTGGAGCGCGGAGGATGGTGTCGCACCTCCGGTTCCCGCCGGGAATGGCGGGCGGTCTGCTGTTAGCCTATCCGCGCACATTGCTATTTTTCGCCGTGCCTTTCAGCCAGCGGAATTTTTCTGCCCTTGTACATTCCGGCTCCAAGTTTGTCGATCTGTGAGAAGGGAATCTCGGACACGGTGAGCTTTTTGCGACAGCCGGGATCAATGAAATAGATATAGCGAAGCTGCCAGCCGTCCAAAAGTTTCGCGCCGGTCTTTTGCAGGAATTTCTTCCATGCAAAGCGCCCTCCGGTGATGTCAAAGTAGCAACGGCCACCCAGTTCCGGGCGTCGCGTGGTGGGATTTCCCGACAGCACCATTTTGTGCAATCGGGTTCCATCCGGCAACATGCACAACGCTTCGTTGGGCTTCATGCCTGTCAGGACAAAGTTCGCCGCCCGGTAGATCGTGCCGTCCCCACAGGAACAGGCGTCCGCAAAGGAAATAACCCACTTGATCTGCGGCGCATACTTGCGGATCAAGCGCAGGCTGACCGACAGCGCGCGGCTCTCGCTGTTTCTTGGCAGCACGCTGTCAAAGGCCATGCGGTTCAATTCGAGGAATTCGTTCCAGCCGGTCCCCTCCACCAGGCCGATGATCTGCTGTTTGTTCATGCTGGGGCCGTAGCTCATGACGCCGTGTAGTTGTCCGTCAAGGAATACGCCAAAGTGCAAGCACGAGTTAGCGACCACGCCGCCGGAATAGTGGTGCGCGCGGATAAATGGATTTGCCACGTTGCCGGGAATTACCTTGAGCACAATGTCCTTAGCTTTTCCCATCGTGGTTATCCTCCGAAGCGTTGTTGGTGTGGCGTGCAGCCAGCGTAATCTTTTCTCCCTTGTACATGCCCGCTCCCATCTCATCGATTCTGGAAAATGGAATCTCGGGCACGGTCAGGCGTTTTCGATAGCTAGGGTCAATGAAATACATATACCGCAATTGGAAACCTGGAATGGGCTTTGCGCCCACATAATCCAAGTATTTCTTGAAATTGTAGGTGCCGCCGGTCACGTCAAAGAATGTCAGACCACCCAGCTCCTTGCGCGGCGTGGTGGGGTTGCTGGCCAGCGTCATTTTGTGTATGCGCGTGCCGTCGGGCAATTCGGCAAGGTTCAGATTTTCCTTGATGCCCGTCAATACGAAATTGCTGGCCCGGTAGATCGTGCCGTCCCCACAGGAGCAGGCATCCGCGAAGGAAATGATCCACTTCACTTGCGGCGCATATTTGCGCAGCAGCCGGATGCTCATCGAAATCGCCCGGCTTTCGCTGTTTCTTGGCAGCACGCTGTCAAACGCCATGCGGTTGAGCTCTAGAAACTCGTTCCAGCCGGTTCCCTCCACCAGTCCGATGATCTTGCTCTTGTCCAGCGAGGGACCGTAGCTCATAACGCCATGCAGCTGGCCGTCGAGAAACACGCCGAAGTGCAGCTTGGAATTGTTGACGACCTTCCCGGAGTAGTGATGCGCCCGGATGAACGGGTTGGCCACGCTGCCGGGAATGACCTTCATCGTAATGTCCTTGGCTCTGCCCATGCTCACACCTTCATCTGCTTCATGGCCGCCCATTCACGGACGACCTCGTACAGCCCGTTGCCGTTGTGGTTTTCGTTGGTAAACGTCTCCGTTACGGCCTTGTGGTCGTAGACGTACTTGATCGCCGCCAAGATGAGCTTGGCCTGCTCGTCATGGACGGTGATCGAAATCTGCTGAAAGGGCTTTTTCTCTCCGGCATCAAGGGTGAAATTCTCCGAGAAATCCTCGTCGGAAATAACCTCGAAGCCGAAGTCGGCCATGGGCAGCTGGATGTCCGCCAATTCCAGCGGCAGAAGATCCATGTCCCACGAGGCGAGTTCTCCGACCTTGTTGTCCGCCAGGCGGAATGCCTTGATCTGCTCGTCGGTCAGTTCCTCCGCAATGACGCAGGGCACCTCCTTCAGCCCGAGGGACTGCGCCGCCTTATAGCGGGTGTGCCCGGCCACGATTTCATGGTTGGCGTCAACGACCAGCGGCACGAGGAAGCCGAACTCCCGGATGCTGGCGGCGACGCTCCTGACCGCTTCGTCGTTCTTGCGCGGGTTTCGCGCGTAAGGGTGAATGTCAGTCAAAGGTATGTTTTGTATGTTCACGGTTTAACCTCCCCGCCTGGCTGAAAGCAGGCGCTCCATCATGTCGTCATGAGGTGTGGCTCCCTTGTATTCCACAGAGCAGTTTTCGCGCACGACCTGATAAATCTGATACCACAGGTTGTTGGCCTGTTTGGAAAAGCTCTGGCTCATAGATACATAGGGCGACGGAATCGCATTGCCCGTCGTCGGATGCTTTGCCAGAAAACCATACTCGGTGATGCATTCCTCGCATTGTATCCAGCGGGAGATCGCCATCGCGTACTGCTCCAGAATCTGCGTCGGAAGCAGGTGGGCGCAATTTCGCTCAGCCAGCCATTTCCACGTCTCCTCATATACCTCGACCGCCAGCAGGTCCTTGCCGTTCTTCTGTTTGGCGGCAAGGTATGCCTTGGGCGGCGGCATGGACTGGCCTTCGAGGTCTGCGGCAGAATCGGTGAAGTCCAGCACGGTCAGTTTGCGCTTGCCTGGATTGCCCTCGGCTATGTTATCGGCCAGCGCCTTTTTCTTGCGGCCTGCGCCAATGCGCGCGCCGCCCTGTCCGTTTGCCATGATTTCACCTCCTGAGGACAAAGAAAGGCAGAGCCTATATACCCCTTTTGAAAGCGCGAAAATTCACGCGAAGGGGCGGCCCCGCTATGTGTGGTCATTCATTTAGAGATTTTGGAGGTCCCTGAGGAGCGCTCGTTCCTGCTCCAGCGCCCGCCTTCCTTGGCGGTAATCCTTGAATGGCAGGACTTGCACAGCGCCATGAGGTTGTCCTCATCATGGGTGCCGCCTTCTGCCAGCGGAATGATGTGGTGCACTTCCTGTGCCGCCATGATCCGGCCCTCGCACCTACAGACCTCGCAGAGCGGATGCGCTGCAATATACCTGCGCCGGACGGCTGGCCACACGCCGTTGTACCTCTGCTTCATTTCTGGCGTCCGCTCATATCGGTTGTACCGGGAGGCGACCAGCCGTTTGTGATCCGGGCAGTAAGATTCGTCGGTCAGATTCGGACAGCCGGGATACCGACAGGGTTTCTTTGGTTTCCTTGGCATTGCCGCCTCCATAGCAAGAGGGCAGCAGGCGTTTTCGCCCGTGGCCCTCATCCCGATTTCTCTATGATACATTATATGCCTGATCCGGTGCGGCATGCAAGCGGCATCGATGCGGTATCAGTGCGACAATATTTTCGGCGCGGGCAGTCCGTCCTTCACAAGCCTCATGATGTATCCCGTCCGGCTCCCGCACACCTTCACAGAGCATTGGGCAGGCATCTCCCCGCGCGGCCTCACATTCCCGGTATCATAGCAATAGTTGCAGCAGCGCGTATTGGGATCGAAGTATCCATAATGACGGCAACCCTGGCAGGCCGTGTCGGATACCAGCTTATTCCTGTCCATGCGGCAACCTCCCTTCCATCAGCGCTGCCAGATGTTCGATCCCGGCATCCAGTCGCCTCTGCACCGTCCGAATATGGAACCCGCACTCCTTCGCAATGGCCGCCCACCCATTGCATTCCACGAACCGTCCATACAACGCCTGCTGCTCCCGGTAGTCCTCCAACTCACTCAATGCCGCCGTGATCTCCGCCCTGGCCGTTTCCATCGCGGCCTGATCCCGGGCGATTTCGCTTTCAAGATCGGCCACCTTGCACAGCACCGCTTCCATCCGCTGCAGATTCGGGGAATCGCTGCGCGGCATATCGGAGACCGCCGCCGTCGTACCGGTCGCCATATCCCGCAGCGTTTCGACCCGCAGCATTTTATTCTCAATCCCATTCCGGAGCTTGCGCACCCGGCCCAGGAATTCCATGGTATCCTTAACAGCCGGATTCAAATCCATCAGCCTGCCACCTCCATTTCCTTTATGATCGCGGCAACCTCCGCCGCCGATCTCACCATGTACGCCTTCCCTCCGGCATCCCTGATCCAGCCCAGCGTGGCCTCCTGCAGCCGGGACAGCTTTCCTGTTTCGGTCTTGACCTCGAAGGCCACGAACCTTCCGCGAATGCAGGCAATGATATCCGGGATGCCTGCCGTCCCATACATTCCGCCGTGTTCCTTCCATGAGAAGCAATTCGGCGTTTTCTTGAGCAACCGCTGGATTGCGGCCACAATATCTCGTTCAGCCATCTGTACCTCCGTAACCGTTTTATGGGGAGTAACCCTCCTGAAAGAGAGGTGCGCCTATTTACGCGCATGTGCGTGCGCGTGCGCATACGCGAGAAAAGTTTTCCGCGTAGCTCTGTATATCTAAATCACGAGGTTACAAGGGTATTTTGGTTACAAGTAAGAGGCTCAATTTGTGATTGAAGAAAGCCCTCAACGTCGCAACGCTGGCGGATTAGCGGATAATTCAGGATAATTCCCTTTTTCGGATTATCCCCGAAGCGGACCGTTCTGTCCTCGATGTAAAGGTCAGATTTGCGGAGCTGCTTCATAAATTGCGCATAGGCAAGGCATTCGCCCGTGATTGCATGGTCGCGGCGGTACTGTGTAAAACGGTCATATGCGCTTCGGAAATGGATGGCGATGTTTCCGTCCTCCAACATCCTGCACTCGTCGTTGGTGAGGCCCATACGATCAATGACCTCCAGCGACAATTCAATGACGCTCTTATTGGTATCGCCGCCGTCCAGCAAGTAATGCGTAACGCCATAATCCAGATACTTGGCACAGGCGTCCATGCTGATGCTGAATACCTGTCCCCATGCGAGACCGAGACGGTTACAAAGCGCTTCCAGAAGTTTTAGCCCCGTCATGCAGCAAGTAAGATTATTGACCACGCGGGAGGGCAGCGTCGTTCTGAACATCGAAGCGGATTCCTCAAACCATTGCTTCACCGTCGCCGTGTTGACCGTCAGCACCGTATCCAGCAGGCCACGACCCAAAGCGGTCAGGGTATCCTTATTCATGGAGAGCTTGCCGATGGCCAGTCGGGATGCCGGATTCTTTAAGTCCTTTTTGCTGAAAAGGAGTTCGAGGATACGTTCACGCACCGAAGGTTCGTCCGGAGATTCCTCGCCCGCCACGGCTAAGGGAGCCAGCAGCATATAGGATACCTGCGACTGATCCGCGCGTCCACGAACACCCTCATGGCCGTCATAGCTATCACGGAAATGGTTATACAGAATCGGCAGCCTCACCCTGTCGATCTTCGACGGCTTGAATTCATCCAACACCTGCGGGAACAAATTGCTGGAGGCGGCATCCTTCAGAAGCGTAAAGGCGGTAATCTGCGGAGCAGCAATCACTTTCTTTCGTCCGAACAGGGGCAGAATCACACGCTCCATCGTCGTTGACTTGCCGCTGCCCGCCTCACCAATCAGAAACAAATGCGGGTATTTGATGTCCAGCGACCGGAGGATTTCCTTGACAAAGCATCCAGCACTCCAAGCCAGCACCGTCACCGTTTTAGCGGCTTCGTTGTAGTCCAGTAGTGTTTGGCCAATGTCAGCCAACTGCGCTTGCGTAATGGACGCATGACCGGGCAGTTCCGTAGCAATGGAGGCGTACTTCTCCAGTTGCACCATATCCGGCACAATCTCGCCGCCTGCCATGACGGACTTCTGCTTGTCAACGAATACCCAGCGACCATCACGCTCATGGAGGCCCAACGCCTTCACGCCATATCGCACCTGCCATTCCAACCCGGCGAGGTAAGATTTCAATATCTCCAAATCGCCGTCGCTGCCCATGTAGGAAAGGGAAATAGTGCGCCTATTGAGGACGGCCTTGAACTTCTGCGCCGAGGCGAAGTCAGAGGTCATGAACGTCAGACGGAAGGTTTCGCCGTACATGGTCACGGCATCGCAGGTCATCTGCGTTTCATCCTCAGCCACAATCATTTCCAACGGATGCACCACGAAATTGGTCAGCGCATAGACGTTCTCGCCGCGCTCCCGGTAATACCGTCCGTTGGCTTCATACAGGCCCAGTTCGCCGCCCGGCGAATAGACCTGTTCGGTGCGCTGGATGGCCTGCTCCAAGGTTTCCTCGCCGTAGGTCGCGCCATCGGCATGGTGTACCTTGTCCCATTTTTCGCGGAACAGCTTGGATTGCCGGAACAACCTATCCATCTGTTCCTTGTTCTTGCCCGTCCAGAAGGCCAGCGAGCAGCAGAGCGACAAATCAGCCTCGGATTGGCTTCCGAATTTTCCGTCCCAGCGTCCCTCCCACAAAGCGGTGAATTCCTCGCCATTCTGCGAGGCGGCGGCCTTCTCCAATACCTGCTCGTCGGTGAGTGCAACGGTGCGGGCAGCCTTCTTTACCTTGGCCTTGCGACCTGCCTTCTTCTTGGCAATGTAGTTCTCGTGAATCCACAGCAGGGCCTGCGCGCCGTCGGCGATGGCCTCGGGCGTGCCCTCCAGCCGATTGCCGGTCATGGTGAAGTAGCGCGCCGACGCATACATCTCCACGCCCGTTGTACTGTTCTTGTTGCCCTTGCCGGGCATTTCGCCACGATAGAAGATGTGCAAGCCTGCGCCCGAGGGCGAGATTTCCGTGTAGGAAGGATATTTGTCCAGTATGGCCTGCGCGGTTTCGGTAAACGTGCCATCCTCATTGCGGCAATGGTCGATGTCCACGCCCACGATGCCGCCCGCCTCCGTAAAGACAAAGCCGACGCCAGTAAACAGGTACTTCGTCCGCGCGTCCATCGCCTCGTCAAGCGTCGCCCAAGTCTGCGGATTGGTGGAGGACGCCTTGCGGCCCGTCTTGGGATCATAGGGCACCTTGCGAGGCTTGTCGCTCTTGGGGTCGGGCTCCAAGCGCCAGCAGATCCATTGGCGCAGGCCCGCCATTTCCCTGGGATAACTCACCATCTCATCACTCCTGTCTTCGACCACTGCTTGCGCCCTTTCCGGCTCTTGCCCCTGTCGTTGGTTGTGGATACCGGCTCCGCTGCCCTGCGCCGGGCAGCCGCGGCCTTTCTTTCTTCCTTCGCAATATTGGCCAGCGCTTGACCCGCCGTAGGGTCGGGATAGCCCTCAAAATTCCTAAACATCGCTCGTCGCCGCCTTATCCTTCCACGGCATCTTCCCGCCGTAATGCATCGCCGCAATGTATACCTGCTGCAGGTAAGGCAGGCCATTGATGCGCGCAAACGCCTTCTTCCGGGATGCATCCGCCTGCTCCCGCGTCTGGTAGAACGGGCAATTCTCAAAGCCGGGACAATCGCAATCCAGCGCGCCGCACACATTCAGTTTCAAAGCAAAGCATTTTTCCATCATGATTCACTCCATTTCGTTCAAATGTCCGAAGTCATAACCCCAAGAGGCCTCGGCTACCAGCGGCACGTCCCATTCCGGGAAGAGCCTGGCATCCATGCTTTCCTGGATAAATGCCACCGCCTCGGTCAGCCTTCCCTCCGGCAATTCAAAAACCAGCTCGTCGTGAATTTGCAAGATTGGCCTGAGCCACGGCCTGTCCAGGAGACCCGTAATCAGCCTGCCGAGGGACAGTTTGAGAATATCTGCAGCCGTTCCCTGAATCGGCGTATTCAGCGCGCAGCGTTCGGCAAACGAGCGCTTGCCCCAGTCCTGCGAGCGGATGCCCGGCAGATAACGCCGCCGCCCGAGGAAGGTCTGCGTATATTGCCGCCGCATTGCGGCCTGCCGGGCCTGCTCCTGCCAGCGCGCGAGGTTTGGATAACCTGCCTTCAGGTTGGCGATGATCGCCTCGCACTCCGGAAGCGATTTGTCTAGACCCGCCTTGAACCGCAGCGTTCGCTGGAGGCCTCGGGCAAACAATCCGTAAAACACTCCGAAGTTGACGTTCTTGGCAATGGTTCTCCGTTCCTTATAGTCGGGCGCGTCCTTGTCCACCGCCTGATCGTAGGGAATGCCAAAGATGACTGATGTGGTCGCCGCGTGGATGTCGCCGCCACTGCGGTAGGTTTCCAGCATCTTCGGGTCGCGGCAGTAGAATGCGCCCACACGCAATTCGATCTGCGAAAAGTCGCAGGAGACCAGTACCTGACCCTCGGGCGCGAGGATAAATGCGCGGATGCCCACCGGATCGTTGGTCTTTCTGGGGCAGTTCTGCATATTGGGGTTGCGGGCGGCAAAGCGCCCGGTTTCCGTTGCCAGCGGCAACAGGTCGGGATGGATGCGTCCGGTCGCCGGGTTGATGAAGCGCAGATAGCCGTCGATGTAGGTCGTCTTGAGCTTTGACCACCTGCGGTATTCCTGTACCAGCTCAAACAGCGGCACCAGCTCCGGGCGGTGCTCCGCGCACCATTCGGCGAGCATCACCATCGTCTGATCGTCGGCTGCCTCGGCATTTTTTGCTGTCGTCTTGAGCACCGGTAATCCCAGCGTCTTGAACAGATAGTCCTTGAATGCCTGCGTCCCGGCGTTGGCCCCGATGTCCACGTCGCCGATCAGCGTGCGGATACGTTCGCGCAATTCAAGCAGCCTGTCTGCGCATTCGCCCTGCTTGCGGATCATGGCGGTTTCGTCCATGAGCAGGCCGTTGTATTTCATCAGGCCGCAGTAGACCGCCGTGGGCGACTCGATATTCTCCACAATCCAACGATGCCTGGGAAGATAGGCGTCGAACCATTCATTGAAGCGTCGGTAGAGCCGCAGTGTATAGTCGCTGTCGGCACAGGCATAGCGCACCGTTTCGGGATCATCCGCAGCGAATTCGTCAAAGAACCGTCCGTCGGTGACGTCCTCGAACGTCGGCAGTTCGTCGCCCAGCAGTTCCGGCACCAGCTTTTTCAGACCACTGTCGGAAAGCGCACGGAATTCAAATGTGCTCTTAAGCGTCATCTGCGCAGCTGCGATGGTGTCATAGCACGGCGGCTGGAGGACAATGCCCATGGCATACAGGAACATGGACTCAAAGGCAAGGTTATGTGCGACCTTCACGACCGCCGGATTCATCCACAGCGCGTCCTGCAAAAACGGGATCACCTGCGCCCTGTCGGCGTTGCCGCCGCCCAGATGCTCCAGCGGCACATAGATGGCGGAGCCTTCCCCTGTTGACAGAGAGATTCCCACGATGCAGGCCCTGTGCGCATCCAGCGCAGCGCGGGGATCGTCGCGGTATTGAAGCAGCGGAGAGGTTTCAAAATCGAAGGCAACGACGGCGGCATTTTGAAGATAACTTTTAATGGCCGCCAGATCAGTTTCACATCGGTAATTCATACGGCGCTCCTTTCGGAGGCGGAGGGCAGTTGCCCCACCCTCCGCCATGCTGTCTTAGTTGAGCGGGCTGAGGACCTCGCCGGTCTCCGGGTCGATCATCTCAGCGGATGCATCATCGTAGTTCACGCGGGTTGCGAAGGATTTCACCTGTTCGACCATGGACGCGATGTAGGTAATCTCCTCGGGCGTCAGGGCGCGATCCACCGCAAACTGCGCCTTGGAGTAAACGATGCCGTTGGCGTTGGTCGCCTTTTGCAGCGAGAACTTCGTCACAACGCTGCTGGATTTCTTCCCCTTTGCCAGCAGGCGCTTGACGTACACGGAGAAGTCGCGCATGGAGCCGCTGGGGAGCGTCAGCAGGATCGGGATCAGCTCGCCCTCGCGCAGGATGTAGATGCGGCGCTTGTTCTTGCACGCTTTGCCGCCGTTTTCTCCGGACCCGAATTGATTGAGCGGGCAATGCCCGCAGCTGCCTCCGGGATTGCCCGTGCCGGTCACGCCGTCGTAGCTGCCGCAGTCCGGGGCATTGTTCCCGCCTGTGAAGCGCTCGCGGTAGTAGGTAAACATCGGGTGGTGATAGAGGATGACGCCGGTGAATTCCTTCGCGGCTTCGGTCTCGCCGGGCAACTCGCCGGGCAGTTCGAACGCCGTGCCGCCCGCCGCCGGGATCGTCACGCGGTCAAAGGAAACGTCCATGCCGCTAAGCTCGGAGGCCATGGCTTCCGCCAGATTGAAGTCCTTGAGTGCGGTGTAGCTGTTCATGGGGATCATTTCTTTCTTGCTCATATGTTGTGTCCTTTCTTATCGGGCCGCCTTGCGGACGCCCACGGTCGTCTTTTCAAATACGTTGACAAGGCCATGCAGCCAGTCGGGCAGCGTATCGTCGTTTTCTGTGATTTGTTCCTTCACGAAGCCGGAGAGTGATTTTGCGTTGACGGTTTCAGTGATCAGATCGCCGTAGCCCTCGGATCGGAGCGCGTCGAACAGTTCGTCCTTACGCCCGGCGGCAGCACTGGCATGAAAGTTGGAGGTCAGGTAGAACATCGTGCCAGCGCGGGTGAAATTGTTCATTTCACCGTCGGCCATGAGCTCGGAAAGGTTCAAATCCGCGGTTGTGATTTCCGCATTGATCTGCTTGAGTTCGGCCTCCAGCTCGTCCTTCCGATCCCGGAGGGCTTTGAGCCGGTCTGCCCATTCAAAGAGTGTGGTTTCTTCCATGCCCATCCTCCTACGAATTGAAGGGGTTCAACCCCGCGCGGTAATCGTCCACCAGCGTCTTTGCCAGATTTGCCTTGTCCTGCAAGGCGGCCAGCACCTTTTCATCCACGGTGCCGCGAGCGACGAGGTGGATATAGGTGCAAGGGTGCTTCTGGCCCATGCGATGGATGCGGGCGCGGGTCTGCTCATAGTTGCTCATCGAGTAGTCCAGAGAGTAGAACACCATCGTGGAAGCTGCCGTCAGCGTAATCCCAAGGCCCGCCGTCGCAATCTGCCCAATGAACACCCGCACGTCCGGGTCATTCTGAAAGGCCACGATCTGTTTCGGACGGTCAGCAACGCCGCCGTGGATCATGGAATACCGCAGGCCCTTCTTTTGAAGCAGCCTTTCGATGGCATGAATCTCCGGGACGAACCGTGCAATGATGACCAGCTTGTAGCCGTCGTTCTCCGCGCTGTCCAGAAGGTCGGCAAGCGCGTCCAGCTTGGCGGAGGATACCTGCTTGATGGAGGCGTCATCGTCATTGGCGACGAATCCGCCCGTGAGCTGGGAAAGCCGCAGCAGCCGCGTCAACACGTTGGTCACGGTCACTGAGCCTTCGGAAAGTTCCGCATAACTGTCCTTGACAAGCTGTCGATAGACACGCCGGGCCGCCGGTTCCAATTCCACACGCTGCACAATGTCGGTAAATTCCGGAAGGTCCAGGCATTCCGCTTTTGTTGCCCGGTACGCGATGCTGTGCAGCCGCCGTGTAAATTCGGCCTCCATGCTCCGCTTCATCACCGGCGTATGATTGCCATAGCCCACCATGTCGAAGTAGCGGTTCCGGAACAGGTAGAAGCTGCTGCCGTAGACCTTCGGGTCTGCGAACTTGTACTGACTGAACACATCGATGGGCTTGTTGGTGATGACCGTGCCGGTAAGCAGCAGGCGGTATTTCGCCCTTGCACCCAGCCGATGCAGCGCCTTGCTCGCAGCGATGTTGTGGGTCTTGATCTTGTGGCCCTCATCGCAGACGATCATGTCCGGCTGCCACTTTGCCAGTTCCTTCTCCAGCCGCCACGCGCTCTCGTAATTCACCACCAGTACCTGCAGGGCTGTCCCGGTCATGTGCCGGATCGTGTCCGCCTTGCGCGCGCCGGTACCCTCCAGCACAATTAGCGAATAGTCGAAAGCCGCAAACTTACGGAATTCCTCCTCCCATACGCCGAGGATGGACAGCGGCGCGACCACCAACAGGCGTCGAATCCTTTGCTGCAGCAACAGCTTTCCGGCAATGGCGATGGTTGTCAGCGTCTTTCCCGTGCCCATCTCCATCAGCAGCGCGGCACCGCCGCCATCGCGCAGCCTTCTCAGTGCAAATTCCACCGCTTCGATCTGATGCTGATAGGGCGCAGCCTTGATCGGAAGATAGGTATCTGTCTCAATCAAGTTTTGCACCTCTCAAAATCTCCACCAAATCGGAGCTCACGCGATCATCTATCTCGAGGGTATTTGCCGCAATTCTATTGCAATCCGTATCATAGATGCGGACTGGAATTCCCAGCTCCTTGGCACGGGTAATCTCGAATGCCATGCCCTTGCTAATCTTGTTGCCTATAATCCACATCATGTCGCAGCTCGCCAACAGCTCGACGCTCATGGTAAGGCCACGGATTCTGTCCTCCGGATTTGCGTCATCTAGAAAAGATGTGTACATCAAGTGAGGAATCACCGGAACGTACTCGCAGAGAGCGGCAATACGACCAATCTTTTTCGCCAGCCTCGTATTGCTCTCTACATCGCCGCGATAAGGGGAACAAATGAAAATCTTTTTCATGCGATAACCACTCCTTTCGACATGCTCGCTAATTACGCTATGGAGCAAACTGATCGATAATCGAATTCAGGACCGCTACATCGTCACCACATAGGGAAGGGGCCAGCTTCCTAAGCAATTTCATTTGTTCCGGACATAGGCGTGTACGCTGTGGATGGTACCAATCCATGAGCTTGACACCTCCGCCATAGCGGCCTCGAACAGTTTCGATTGGACGTGTAAGTGCGAGCGCTTCAATGTCTCGCCGAATCGTACGTTCATTAACGCCGAATTGCGTCGAAAGAGCATCTATTGTTGTTTGTCGTTTCGCCAGCAGCAATTCGTATATTTCGGCTCGCCGTTCCTCCGCGCCCACACTTACACCTCCTTTCTTCGTTTGCTCTGTATATAAGCCTACCTGTTAAACCGGACAGCCCGTGTCCGGTTTAGACAAAGTGATTTGTTAATCATTGATTGTGCCTGCACGAATCCATCCGTCAATAGGGGGCAAAAAAACCGGAGCCACCATATGCACCCAAAGGGTACATATCGTGACTCCGGCAGTTAGTATCTCGCCGCTATTGCGTCGGATCAGGGCTCGGTAGCCATGGATTTCGTGTTTAGTTTTTTCTCAGCTTCATTGATCTGTGCCAGAACGTCCGAAAGCGGGATAACGGTATTTCCCTTTTTGCTATCCTTGACATCCAGCAACACCTTGCCATCGCCGATTAATGCGTCAAATACGCGCGGCTTGACTTCCTTTATGCTACTCAGATCTCGAATCGGTACTCGTAACATCGGCACCTCCCAAATTATCTCCGGTAACCAGTTTCAACCTGACAGGATGCGTATGCGTTTCCTCGGTCTTTAAGGTTCCCGCGCGCAAATGCAACAGCTTTTCGATTTCATTCGGGTATAGATTTATCCCACGCATTCCAAAGAAGCGCATGAGCGTCGCTGGAGTAAAATACCGCGCTTCAAACAGGGTATCTATAGCGCCCTGAAAGATATTCTCATTCAGGAGGAAAGGCACATCATCCGGCTCATGCTTCCGCCATCCTTTCTTTGAATACTGCCGCATAAGATATTGATATTGATTGAACGATAGAACCCCCAGCGTCCTCGCACGATAGAGCATTGCAGCAACCGAAACCTTCCATTTCTTCTTCAGAAATAGATAGTATTCTAAATCGGTCGGGAATGCCATTATATCTTGGATAAAGCTATTCTTCGGGAGTAGAAATGCTCCGGCAAACATATTAGCTTGATTCTCGCGCATTTTGAATTCATCCTTCGATATATCCTCCAAGGGCTCGCTCCAAGGATGAATCAGAATATGG
>DVLH01000269.1 GCA_018715585.1 Candidatus Aphodomonas merdavium | reverse complement strand
TGCTATTTTGCCGGGCTGACAAATATAAAGCCTTCGGTGTGGCTGCTTATCTGCTCCTTGGGGCGCATTCCATCCGTTGTCACTTCGACGATCGGCGGCAACGCGCTCGGTACGAAAAATTACTGGTTTGCCATCGCCGTGTTCGCCGGCACCCTGGCGGTAAGCGGCATCGGCTTTTGGATATACAATCGGATTTGCAAGCGAAACAAGACGGGTTCGCCCCCCGGATGACGATGGGCTGGCGACCGCCGCAGCCCGGCGCTTTTTTAGCGGCGCCCCTGGTGCAAACTGGGGCGCCGTTTGGTTTTGGGGCATGGCGGAGCTTGCGGAAAAGCGCGCAAAGGTACTTTTCCGATAAAATGATTTGAATACATCTTGAAGGTGTAGTACGGAAGCGTTTCTATGGTATACTGGAGGCGAGGAACAAAGGAGGCTGTATTGCCATGGAGATTCACGTTTATCGCGATCGGGATGCCATTGGCCAAGCAGCGGCAGCGGTATTTGCTGCACAGGTGCTTGCTAAGCCGCACAGCGTATTGGGACTAGCGACAGGCTCAACGCCGCTGGCGACTTATGATGCGCTAGCGCAGATGTGTGCTCGCGGGGAAGTCGATTTTCGCCATGTTTGCACGTTTAACCTGGATGAGTACATCGGCCTGGGGCGGCAGGATGCCCAGAGCTATTACCGCTTTATGGAAGAAAACTTGTTTCGCAAAATCAACATTGCGCCGTGCAATTGCCATGTCCCCAACGGCTTGGCAGAGGATATCGACGCCGAATGTGCTGCGTATGACGATGCGATTGAACGCGCAGGTGGCATCGATTTGCAGTTTCTCGGCATCGGGCATGATGGGCATATCGGCTTTAACGAGCCGGATGAATCGTTTTCCAAGGGAACGCATCTGGCGCATTTGAGCCGTATGACAATCGAGGCGAACAGGCGTTTTTTTGCAAGCGCCGAGGAGGTGCCGCGCACCGCAATCTCCATGGGAATCGGGTCGATCATGAAGGCGCGGGCTGTTGTGCTCGTCGTTTACGGCGAGGATAAGGCGGAGATCACGGCGCGCGCACTTCAAGGTCCGGTTACACCCCGCGTGCCGGGCAGTATTTTGCAGTTCCATCCGAGGTGCACCGTAATGCTGGACGAGGCGGCTGCCTCGCGGCTGTAAACATACGAAAGCCGCCGCTCGTTTCTGCTGCCAGCATTTCCCAATTCTTCACAAAATGTCTATAAATCATGGCAGGGTTTTGAACGGATGTTGTCGAAATGAGCTTTCGGATGGTAAACCTAATCCAGAACAAGGAGGCATGGTTTAATGAATATTCGTATGAGCTCAAAGGATTTTTCTGTTTATCCTGCGCTATGGGCGCGCATTGAAAGAAAAATCAATAAACTGGGCCGTTATTTTGATCCCAATGTGGAAGTTCAGGTTCGCCTTTCCGCGGAAGGAAAGCGCCGCATTGCTGAAATTACGATCCCCTTTAAGGGCGGCTTGCTCCGCGCGGAAGAAAGCACGGGCGATATGTACCAATCCATCGACAATGCGCTGATTAAGATTGAAAAGCAGATCCGCCGCCACCGCACGCGCCTGGAAAAACGCCTGCGCGAGGATGCGTTCGTGGAGGAGGCGCCGGAGTTCTACGAGGAGTTCGAGCCGGATGAGGGCAACCCCAAGCTCGTCCGCACAAAGACCTATCCCGTCAAGCCCATGACGGTCGAGGATGCAATCGACCAGATGGGGATGCTCGGCCATACGTTCTTTGTCTTTATCAACGCTGAAAACAGCAAAGCGTGCGTGATTTACCAGCGCAAGGACGGCACGCTGGGGTTGCTGGAGCCCAACGAATAACAGGCATAGCCCCTCCCGAAGGGTGCGGGCAAGCTTTGATGGGCGCGGGGCGGCATGGCAAAACATGCCGCCCCGCGCTTTTGTGTCCGGCGGGACGCGAGAGCGGCGCGCCTGCGCGATGGAGCATGCGCCTAGCGCTCCTGCTCGCCGGAGAGATACAGCGCGATGTCGCCGGAAACCGTCTCCGCTTCGCAGCGGCCGCCGGAACCGCCCGAAGGCACGCGAACGCTTCCCGATGCCGTTGTGGTTTCAAACGCCTTTTGCGAAAGCAGTGTGCCGGAAATGGATCCGGAAACCGTTTGGATGTGCAGAGAATCCGCGTCACAGCCCTGAAGGATCACGTCGCCGGAGACGCTTTCGGCACGGAGCGCGCCGGTGGAGATGATACGATCGAGCGCAATCCTGCCGGAGGCGGTGGTCAGCTGTAGGTTTTGCGGCTGCGCTTTGGCGGCGCTGATATCGCCAGAGGTGGTTTGGACGGATAGCGTGCCTTCAACCTCTGCCAGGAAAGAAACGCCTCCGCTGGCGGTTGTTATCTGAGCATTTGCAAAGCGGAATCCCTCGGGAACCTGCACATCACCGGATGCACTGGTGATGGTCAGGGATTGATAGGCGCTTTGCGGCAGCATGATTTCCAGGCGCATGCGCTCCCAGCCGCCCAGCAGGTGTTCATACCAGGCGCGCTCATCCGACTCTTGGACGGTCAACACGCCGTCTTTCACCGAAACGTGGCTTGAGAGGTTCTCTGCCGCACGGCACACAACCTCGCAGGAACCATCCGCTGAAGGCAGCAAGCACACGTTGCACTGGCCGCTTTCAATCAGGATGCTGTCAAACGTTTCCTTGACCGGATAGGAATGCTCCGTCAGGCGTACCGGGTTTAACTTTGCTATGTCAAAATCGAGTGCGGCAAACCCGGCAGTTACGATGATCAACCCGAGCACGACGCATGCGCTTGCGGCAAGAAGTACTGTTTTTTTGGCTTTTTTCATTTTACTTCCCCCTTGCAGCCAGCAGGGCGTTTGCCCCGCGCAGCGCTTTTTTGCTCGCGGTGAACAGTCCCTTCGCCGTCCAATTGCTCGCGGCAAAGGCGAGGACGGTGAGCCCGGCGCTGGCAAGCGCAAAGCCGCCATAAGCAGCCGCTTGGGCCGGAAGGTTGTCAGATGCAAACTGAATCGCTGTTATGACGCCCGCTGCGAAACATGCAACCAAGCTCAACCCAACGGCGTATGCAGTTGCGAGTACCGAGGCCATGACGGCTACAACTGTCAGCACGAGCGCGGCGAAAGTAGCCAGCAGCGGCAGCCACAGCGGGGCGCCCAGGACAAGCAGGGTGATTTCCCAGCCCGACAAAGCATGCGCGGTGCGCATTTTCCGGCGCGGGCGTTCCTGCGGCGCTTCCTGTGCCGCTTGTTGAGCGATTTCCTCAAGGGTTCCGGCCGCTTTCACGGCGTCCTCTTCGCTAAAGCCGTCCTCCATGCGGTCGTCAATCATTTCGCAATAGTAATCGACGATTCTTTTGCAATCCTCTTTTGGCAGCCCGGCCAGCGCTTTTTCAAGCGTCGCTAAAAACTCAAGCTTCGTCATCGCTTGCTTCCTCCCTGGCGATAAACTGATAGATGGAAAGGATTTCGCGCCATTCCTCCCGGAAAGCTTCCAGACGCTTTTGTCCTAGCGGCGTTATGCGGTAATACTTGCGCAGCCGGCCCTGGTGTTCCGCCGTTCGCACGGTCAACAGCTTTGCGCTTTCCAGCCGCCGCAGGATCGGATAGAGCGTTGACTCGGAAATTTCAAGATACGGCTTTATTTCCTTGATGATCCGATAGCCGTAGGAGTCCTGTTTTTTGATGGCGGCAAGGACGCAAACCTCCAGAAGGCCGCGTTTAAGTTGGATATCCATCGCATACCTCCTATCGCACAATACTATACTTCACATAGTATATTGGCGTCAAGTGCAATCGTGCAAAAAACGTAAAAAAGCCCCTCCCAAGGAGGGACCGTCCTGTTAAATAAAAAGGGCGTGGAGGGGCAAAGCCCGAAAAGCGAATGGCATGCGCTTTTTCGTCCGCAACGCAAGGTTTTATGTCTTGTTGCAAAAGGCCGCCTATGGCGGCCTTTTTCAGCAAGCAGAACGATTTGCCAAGGGATGGAAAGCGACGAGGGCGTTTGCGCCTAACGCATGCCGGGCTCAAACGTGCGCAGCGCCGGCCGCATGGCATTGAGAAAACCAAAGAGCAGCAGGCTTTCGGGAAGGAGCAGCACGACGTTTTTCAAGATGCGGCCGGCCATGTAGACGCTGATGGCTTTGCCATACATCATCGAGAGGAAAAGCGAGGTGAGCAGCACGTTGCTGATCAGGTTGATTGTCCCCTTGCAGAGGAGGCAGCGGACAAACGTAATCTTGCGTCGGTAGAAAAAAAGGGCGTAGACGCAAGAGGAAAACATCTCAAGCAGCGTAAAGAGAGGGAAAAAAGGCCCTTTGGAGACGAGGAGCCAGCTCAGCAAATCCGTGACAGCGCCGGTGAGGAGCGCCACGGCAGGCCCGTAATACATGCCGCCCAGGGCGT
>DVLH01000268.1 GCA_018715585.1 Candidatus Aphodomonas merdavium | reverse complement strand
GAATCCTGCCGTCTAGAGGAAAAACGGTTGGCAGCTATGGGATCATCTGTGAATTTTGAGCTAGAAAAAACCGGAAACGGTATAGATGCCACTGACAAAAAGCCAGCGGCATCTATAATCATTTCGATATTATGGCACGGGGAGAAAACCGGTGATTTACGACTTTTTTAAAAAGGGGAAAAGGACGTAAATTTATTTTAAATGAATATGAAAACATTGTATGCCCTTTCCCCTCATCCCTCCTCCATGCGGATTAGCCGGTGCAGGCGGGGGTCGAAGTATCTGCCTTCGTATTGATGGACGAGCGTGTTTTTGATGCGTAGGACGAGCCGGTTGCCGTGTGAACGCAGCCATTGTGGTTCGATGGCCCAACGGTAGGGAGAAAACGCGCAAGGGCCAAGCGGATGGCCATTGAGGGTTAGGTCGATGCAGTCCTGCAACGGCTGATCCGTTTGGAGCGCCAGCCATGCAGCGTTTGCGGCGTCCGGCGCGTCAAAGCAAACGTCCCATGTGATTTCGCCGCTGTAAAACGGGGCGCCCTGCGGGTATGCGGTGGAAAAGGTCCCGCGGGAAACAGGCGCCTCTAGCGTGCGGTGTGGCGCGACGGAAAAACTACCCCGCAGGAATACGGCGTCAAGCAATCCATCCCAATCGTGATGGACGGTGATGGTGAAGAGAAGCTCGTTTGTTCCTTCCTGTACGGCGTGGCCGAGCGGGAAAACGAGCAGGCCGTCCTGCACACCGCGCTGTGCCAGGGGGATGCCGTTGAGGGCGATTTGCGCTTCGCCTTGTAGGTTTGCTTCTTCCAATACGAGCTCCAAGTCCTGTGGGCAAAAGCGCGCTTGGAATTCCAGGGAAACAAGATAGGTGTAGGGATATTGCAAATAAATGCGCTTGGGAAGGCCAAAACCGTCCGATGTGCGCCAACTGCCCGCTTCCAACTCGCCCAGTGACTCGCGCAAAAGCCCGTAAGGGCGCAGGCGTGTACGGATCCAATCCCCGCCCTGCATGCGCACGCGGGCCTCTTCCATGCGCAGCAGGTTGCCTCCTGCTAGATGAAAAGGCCAGCGGCCATCCACGGGGACGTGAAATGTTTCACCTTCCACGGCAGGTGCAACCGGCGCGCGAAGCGCCCGGAACCACAGCGCCTCATATGGCGCCAGGCGAACATGGACGCGCCCGTCGCTGTCTGAACGCAGCGTTAATGGCGCGCGCCCGTCGCAACCGATGCATTCCACGCCGCCGTATCCTTTTGCGAGCTGGATCATCCCTTCAATGTGGCTGTCCTGTTGGTTGGCGGCAAAGAGCCACGGCTCGCCGCAATCCGTTTCCCGCAGGCAAGAAACGCAGGAGGTAGCCCCCTCTTTGCCGGGATCAAAGCGCATGGGCTGTGGCAAGCGCTCGAGCAGGCATTGGCAAAGCTCCTGCAGCGTGCCTGCGCTTTTGCTGGACGGAAACGGCAGGGGAAGCGCGCTGCCATCGGGCAGGTGGGAGGGCGCGCTGCCGGCCACGCAGACAAGCCCGCCGCAAGCGCGGAACCGTTCGATCGCGCGCAGCGCGTCTTCCTCAATGACCAGGCTATGCGTGACAATAAGCGCATGATAGACGGCGTTGCCAATGCGCAGCGCTCCGTCCGAGATGCTGGCGGCCGCGAGCATTTCCGCATCGAGATGGTCAAAGCCGATTTGGGCATGAAAGAGCGCTTTGCGCACGCTCCTCCAGCAGTCGCGGATGCGCTCATGCTCTGCGCACTCGGCACCGCTGCTGCCGCCGTATGCATAGTCGTCAAAAGGATTGGTAAAAAGCGTCCAGAGGGTTGTCGTCGGTTCGAGGACGGCAACGTCGTGCAAGGAGGCGGTGTTGGCGCTGATGAGCGCGTTGCGTGCCGCATAATCGGCAAAGAGGCGATAATGATCCCAATAGGGGTTTTGAAAAAACTGGGAAGGCGGCGCGTCGTATTTGCGCAGCCCCGCGGTGGAATAAGAGAAGGCGTGCAGGTTGAAAAGGTTGATCCCGCATGCGGTGAGGTAGTCGATTCCCCATTTGGCATCCTGCAGCGTCATGGACCAGCCGATGCTATGAAAGCTTTCTACCAGCGCGCGCGGCGCGCCCTTTTGCCGTGCGAGAGAAGCGATGGCGGTCGGATTGTGCCGGTAATTCGTCGTGTGCAGGTCGTGTATGGTGTCAAGCGGAACACCGATCTTTTCGTGGTTGAAATCGCCGCCGGGCACGTCGCTATAGCGTTGGGTTGTCATGCGCATGCCGGGTACCTCGGCAATGTAGGCAAGGCCGTTTTCGCGGCACCAGCGCGCGATGGGATGGTGGTAGTTTTCTCGCAGCATTTCATGCAGGGTATGATAATAACGTGCGCGCAGCGCAGCGTTTCCGGGCGCAGTTTCGTCAAAGAGGCGGCATAGCTGCGGCGCGAGCGGCTCGGCGTAGCGCCGCTCGTATTCGGCGGGCAACAGCCGGCTCCACGGCGGCATGCGCAAAAGTCCCGTCTCATCGGTGAACACCCCGCGGATAACCGTTCCGAACAAGTCGCCTACGGCCGCCTTGTAGCGCTCGTGCGTTGTTTGCATGAATGCGGCCGTTGCCTCCGGATCGCATGGATCAATGTAGCCGTTATAGTATTTGTAATCCTCAATCGGCTGCTGCACGCAGGCGTCGAAACGCCAGTGTCCCGCCGGCAGGCTTGCCAGCAGCTCCATTTGCGGGCCATGGGTAAAATAGCGCTTTTCGTTGTAGACGGTTAGGCCGGAACATTCCTGAAAGACGGTTTCCGTCGGGACGACACCAACGCAGGAAAGCAAGTCAACCGCTCCCTCCCAGCAAGCGCGGCCCTGTGCGTCTAGCGGGATGGCTTTTGCGTCGAGGACGACCCCCTCGCCCAGCGGTAGGCACACCGTTCCGCCGTTGCTTTGGCAGCTGTGACGGACGAGCTGGGTTTGGCGCGTCAAAGGATGGCGCATGAGCACCTCGCCGCCGCTGGCCCCGCTGGGATAGGGATACTCGTCATAGATCCAGGTGAACATCCCTTGGCGCCAGGCGCTTAAGGCAGCATGGCGGAAAAGCGCGAAATACCGCTGGGAAAGGTATGGGACGTCCATTCCCTGGCGCGGGGAGATGGCGATGCCTCCAATGCCTTGCCGCGCCATTTCGCCAATTTGCCTATCGATCTCCGCTTCGGTGAGCGCGCCGTTCCAGAACCAGAAGGGGACGGGACGGTATTCGGCCCCCGGAGAGACGAGGGCATTGAGAATTTGGGCGCTATTCATGGCCGTCTCCTTTCGTCAGAGCGAGCATCATATTAAGGACAAACCGGACCATTTCCGGGTCAAAATGGGCGTCGTAAAGGCCGGGACCGGCATACTGCGGATGCAGGCGTCCGCTGGTGAGCAGCTGGGAGAGGATGATTTTTCCCTTTACGCCGTCCAATGAGAGCTGGAAAGCGGCTGTCCGTTCCAGGTTGCGCCCGCAGATAGCGATGGGCAGCAGGCGACCCGTCCTATCCGGAAGGGAATGGTACATGCGGCCGATGGGCTCTTCGGCGATTTCTGCCTCCGGGTTAACCGCGCCTGCAAGCGAGGGGGCGTCTTCCATAAAGCGGCGCACGCGCGCCCGCAGCCCGGCCTGTGCCTGTGCGTCCGGCTGCGCGGAGAATGCATAATAACCGCACAGCTCATAAGCCACGCTGCTTTCAAAAGCGAACAGGGAATCGGAAGCGCCGCGGGCTAACCACTGCGCACGATAAGCTTCACGCCCAATTCCTTCCAATGTCATGGAGGCGGCGGGGACGTTAAGCCCGCCGCGGTAGCCGTTGGAGAGTTGAAGCGCCTGTTCCTGCAATCCTTGCCAAAACGCCTGTGCATCGGGCGCACGATGGCAGCAGCTTTCCGGTTCTGGCAGGCTGTGAAAGCGCAGGTTTAAACCAAAGGGAAGCGGGAAGAACCATTCCTGCTCGGCGCTTTTTGTCGGACCGTCTAGGCGCGCGGCCCGCTTGTCACTTAGATATCCTTCGCCAAGCGCGCGAGGGCCTACCTCCAGTAACAGCAGCCCTGCACCGCCGGAGACGGCGGCCTCAACCTGCCGGCAAAGGCAGGGATCCTCCGCAAGGCGGTGTACGGCCTGCGCTCCGCCAAGTACAAGAGAACAGTGCTCTTCGGGACGTGCAAGCCGCATGTCAAACGATTGGAGAAACGCCGCCAACTCTGCGTCGCCATCCAGCAGCAGCACGGGCGTCCCAGCCAGGCGGGGTTCGCTGGGGGCGGGGTAGAGGCGGACCGGCCAGGAGGAGACCGCATCGCCAAGCCTGGCGCTAAGCGTACATCGTTCTGCGCCTTCGGGCAGTTGCGCCTGGGCGGCAACGCAGGCGCGGCCGTATGGCTCCGGCTGCGCTGTATAATCACAGCAAAAAGAGATGCTGCCATCTTCACCGGCTACCTCCACCCGGGCGCGCAGCGTACCGTTGCCGGGGCAATCGCGGAAAAACCATAGCGGGAAAGCGACCTGCCGGCCATGCACGAACGCCCGGTCCCATAGCTGCAGGCACGCGGATTCCTGCGTGAACGCAGCGGAACACGCTTGCCAGACGGGTTTGGGCCTGTTTTCGGCCAGTTGGCCCAGATAATGATGGCTGCCATCCTCTGGAGAGCTGAGCGCGCAGAACGTAGCAAAACCTGCGATGCCAAGAATGCGCCAATACTCCGCAACGCGGGCGTTGGAAAGGCATTGCAGCTCAAAGCGCTGCGCGGCGGTATTGTTTTTGCCGAGGAAGCGCGCAAATGCAGGAATAACCTCCGGATATCCTCCTGGCATGCCGTCCCCGTCGAGATAATTGCCGCCGAACTCATCGGCGATGGCGGGCAGCGGGAAATCATCCGGTCCGTCATAGCTGAGGCTGAGGTTTTCAAACAAGCTCCACCAGTATTTGTGCACGGGAAGCACATCCTTGTGTGCAAGGAGGGGAAGGGGCATCTCTTTGCGCAGCTGTTCCAGCACAGGCCAGGCGTTCCCTACCGCCGAGCCGTCTGTTTCGTTCCACAGCTGCACGATGCACACGCACGGATGGCGCGCCGTGAGGGCGAACAGCTCCCGCCATTGCTGCACCATGCTCTGCTGCGACGCCTCCATGCCGTGAAAAAAGATCCACTCCACCTGCGCGCACATGCCGCGCCGGTCCAGCTCGTCCAGCAGCCACTCCGGCGGTTGACCCAGATGAAAGCGGAGAAAGTTGCCACCAAGCGCCTGCAAGCGATCCAGCAAGGCGGCGCATAACCACGGCCGGTCAAACGCAAGGGTGCGCCCCTGCGGATCGCGACAAAACCGGTGCCAAACGAGCGACGTGCCGCGCAGCTTCAGCGGATGGCCATTGAGCAGCAGCTGCTTGTCCTGCGCGCACAGCGTGCGCACGCCTACGGTGACCTTTGCTGAGGATTCGGTGCCGCCGCTGCGGATGGAGACGGTCATTGTATAAAGGATAGGATGGAAAACGTCCCAACAGGCAAGCGGCGGATGGGAAGCGCGCAACGTTGCGCGAGTGCCTTCGCAGCTGCACCACTCGGTCTGCGCAATGGCAACGCCATCCTTTTCAAGCGTCATGCACAATTGATAAGGAAGCTGCGGCGGGGCGTCCACCGTCACATCGACCTCGGAGAGGGACTGCGTACAGCGTGGGATGACCCGAACGATGGCAGTCTCGCCCGTAAAGCAGAGGGAGACGTCGTCCCATAGGCAGGAGGCGATGTTCGTGCGCCACCAATCCGTCTCCGGGATCCGGGAGGCATCGTCGGGTGGGACGTCCTGCAACGAGTGCAAGCAAATCTCCAGCGAGATCCATGCGCCTGGTTTGCAGGCGGGGTGGTCAAGCGGAAGGCGCAACTGTCCCATGCCGCCCTGCGCCTGGGCGCAGAAATCCCCGTTGACATAGACGCTGGGGCAAAACCGGGCACCGCCCAGCAGAAGAAACGCGCGCGCAAACGGCGCTTGAGGAAGGCGGACGCTGCGCCGAAACCAAAGCGTTCCTTGCTGCATTGCGGCCGGATTGCGTGCAATGCCAGGAACGTCGGCCGTACCGTCATAAATGCGCCCATCGCCGATTTCCCAAGGCCCATTTAGCACTATCGCAGGGGAAAACATACAATCACCTCTGTGCGGAATTGTACGCAATGTGGATATGGGCGCGCAAGAGGAGTGCGGAAAGACAGCAAGAAACCCACCTTTTGGCTGCTTTAAAGCAATTGCAGCGAATTGACGCGCGATTCGGCCGGATGCTACACTAAGAATGGCTTCAGGCGGACGGTTAAGCAATGGGCGTAGATGGAAATGGAGGCATTGTTGTACAAAGTCCATGCTCCGGCAGCCCGTGCGCTGCGGATTGAACGAGGGAAAGGCCGCTGCGTGCAAGGAGACTGCAAAAGTTGCGGGCGCATGAAATGAACGCGAAAAGGAGCTGGTTGTTGCAAGGCTTGGGCGCTGTGAGCGAGTCAATCGTCGTCCGTTTTTTGCCGCCGGTATTCACGGGGTGTCATTCCTTCGGAGCGTTTGAACATGTTGCTAAAGCGGGCCGCACTTTCAAACCCGACACTTTGCGCCACTTGTGCGACGCTTAAGCGGCTTTCGCTCAGGAGGATCTTGGCACGGCGAATCCGGATGGCGTTGAGAAAGGCGATCACGCTCATACCGGTTACTTCCTTAAAGCTATGGCAGAGATAATATTTGCTGATATACAGCGGCTCGCAAAGTTGGTCTAGTGATGTAATCGTATCCATATGCTGTGAAAGGTATTCCGCTACTTCGTATATCTTCTGGTAT
>DVLH01000267.1 GCA_018715585.1 Candidatus Aphodomonas merdavium | reverse complement strand
TGATGCGCGAGAAAGGTGTGGCGGTATGATTTTGTACCACGGCTCTTCTCTGGAGATCCCGGCGCCGGACCTGACGCACTCCCGCCCCAATGTGGATTTTGGCCGCGGCTTTTATATCACGCCGCTGTATGAGCAGGCGGTGAAGTGGTGCGGTAAGTTCAAGCGCCGGGGCAAAGACGGCGTGATCTCCCGGTATCTTTTTGATGAGCGTGCGTTTGATGAACTGAAAACGCTGCGCTTTGATGCATACTCGGAGGACTGGCTGGATTTCATCCTGCGCTGCCGCAGCGGAAAAGACACGTCTGACTATGACATTGTCGAAGGCGGCGTGGCCAACGACAAGGTCTTCAACACGGTGGAACTTTACTTTGACCAGCTCATCAACAAGGCGGAAGCCATCCGGCGGCTGCGGTATGAACAGCCGAATCTGCAGCTGTGTTTCCGCACGGACGCCGCCCTGTCCTGGCTGCGCTTTGAAGGGAGCGAAGCGGTATGACGGCCAACCCGATTTTGCTGCAGAAAAAGTATGCCCGGGTGGTGGAGGCCTTTGCGCAGAAAGCGGGGCTCACCCTGGATGCCGCGCTGGATTTCTTCTATCGCTCCGAAATCTACCGCCTCATCAGCGAGGGCGTGTCCGATCTGCACTGCATGAGCGACGCCTATTTGGCTGACGAGCTGAAGGCCGAGTATCAGGAGAAAGGCGGCCGCTAACGCAGCGGCATACCCTGCCTGACCCCACCTGAATCCATGATTTTTAAAGCGTCAACAGCCCGTCCTAAGACGGGCCGGATTTTTGCGTCCTTCTGTGCGTCCTTCTGTTCATAACAAAAAAGCATCAAGTCGCCAAAAGTTGTGGCGCAAACGGCGCAAAATGCAGTGGACGGCGCCAAACGGCATAAATAATAGGAACGACCACGAAAGGCTATGTACGCGCCGATTGCGTCGCTACTTTACTGCATAGTTTGCCACGAATTTCTCAAATTATCAATAGCGCAGCAGAAAGTTCATAATAAAGTTGCGACATATGCGTCGCAGGTACAGGGCGGCAGTAGCGAAAGAATGGGAGCTCTGCTCCGGGTAAGCGCCCAGATAGCGAAGGCGCGTATATTCGTCGATCGTCGTATACTGGCACAACCGTTCCTCCGGGTTTGCCAGGCATTTGAGCGGCCTCCTTTCGTACAGTTGTGTCTGCAACTCCAACTATACCCGATGAGTCCCTGTCCTTCATCTCTTTTTTCCTACTGTCCAAGATGTATTGTACTCCTACAACGCCGGAACAGGCGCGGCGCATTGCCGCGCTTGTAAGCGGCCGGAAAATATATTATAATAGCTAAAATGCGGTA
Source organism: Candidatus Aphodomonas merdavium (assembly GCA_018715585.1). Lineage (GTDB taxonomy): Bacteria > Bacillota > Clostridia > Christensenellales > Aristaeellaceae > Aphodomonas > Aphodomonas merdavium. The sequence goes on along the minus strand of DVLH01000267.1, from coordinate 1,824 downwards.
ACAAGGGAGGTGCTGCGCCATGCGAAGGGCTTCCGTCAGAAATTTGACGTGCAGCGCGGTGTTCGTCGCCATGCAGATCGTGCTGGCGCGCTTTTGCGGCGTGCAGATCAACGAGGGGCTCCGGCTCAGCTTTGAGGGCGTTCCGATCCTGCTGGCGGGCATCTGGCTCGGGCCGCTCTGGGGGATGGCTGTGGGCTGCGTCGCGGATGTGCTGGGCACGATCATCAGCGGCTACGGCGTATATTTCCCGCTGCTCACGGTCGGTCCCGTGCTGCTTGGCGGCCTTGGCGGGCTGGGCGCGCGGTTCTTTTTGACGCGGAAGGGCGGCTGGCGCGGCGCGCTCGGCTTCCTTGCGGCGGTCGCCTTCGCGGAGGCGGTCAACAGCCTGCTGTACGGCACATGGGCGCTGACGCTGTACTACTCCGTCATCATGGGGCAGGAGATGCCGTTTTCCGTGCTGTTTGCGATGCGCGCGGCAACAAAGCCGTTCTCCATCGCGGCGGAAACGGTGCTCGTCTTTGGCGTACACCGGCTGGCCTATCGCCACATCGCCGCCATCCTGCCGCACGCCGCTGCGGCGCGCCCCGCCATGCCGAAGGCGGCCGGGAGGTGAAGCGGCATGACCTATGACGAGGCGCTTGCCTATATCCACACCGTCGCCTGGCGCGGCAGCAAGCCGGGCCTTTCGCGCACGCAGGAGCTGCTGCGCCGCCTCGGCAACCCGGAGCGCGCGCTGCGCTTTATCCACATCGGCGGCACGAACGGCAAGGGCAGCACCTCCGCCATGACGGCCTCCATCCTGCATGCGGCCGGGTACCGCGTCGGCCTGTACATCTCGCCCTATATCGACCGGTTCAACGAGCGCATGCAGATCGACGGCGCGCCCATCCCGGACGATGCGCTCGCCGCGCTGACGGCCGAGGTACAGCCGCACGCGGAAGCGATGGCCGCACACCCGACGGAGTTTGAGCTCATCACCTCCATCGCCATGCTGTATTTTGCGCGCAGCCGCTGCGACATCGTCGTGCTCGAGGTCGGCATGGGCGGCGCGCTCGATTCCACCAATGTGATCGACACGCCGGAGCTGGCCGTCATCACCGCGATGGGCATGGATCACATGCGCTACCTGGGCAGCACGCTGACGGAGATCTCCGAGCAGAAGGCGGGCATCATCAAGCCGGGCGGCGACGTGGTGATCTATGGCCGCTGCCCGGAGGCGGAGCGCGTGTTCGAGCGCCGCTGCGCCGAGGTGCACGCCCGCCTCCACCGGCCGGACGGCGCGCTGCTCAGCTGCGGCGCGTTCGGCCTGGACGGGCAGAGCTTTTCCTACGGCGCGTACCGCGACCTGTGGCTCCCGCTCGTGGGCGCCTATCAGCCCTACAACGCCGCCGTCGTGCTCACTGGCGTGGAGGTGCTGCGGCAAAAGGGCTGGCGCATCCCGGAGCAGGCCGTGCGCGAGGGGCTGCGGCGCACCGTCTGGCCGGCGCGCTTTGAGGTGCTGCGCCGCGCGGATCCGGTGTGCATCGTGGACGGCGGGCATAACCCGCACGGCGTGCGCGGCACGGCCGAGAGCCTCCGCCGCCTGTTCCCGCATACGCCCGTCACGTTTGTCATCGGTATCCTCGAGGATAAGGACGTATCCGGCGTGCTCGAGGCGCTGCTGCCGCTTGCCGGCCGCTGCTATACCGTCCGGCCGGACAGCCCGCGCGCGATGGACCAGGAGGCGCTCGCCCGCGCCGTCCGCGCGCAGGGCGTCCCGGCGGAGGCGTGCCCCTCCGTGCCGGAAGGCGTCCGCCGCGCCATGGCGCACGCCGGGCGGGGCGG
>DVLH01000266.1 GCA_018715585.1 Candidatus Aphodomonas merdavium | reverse complement strand
GGCCATCATTGCCACAAGCAAAATCGTAAGCGTAATAATCAGTGACCAAACGCTTGCATCCCAAAAATCCGTCATTCCGCCCATCGATCGTATCCTCCATAAAACCGGAAAATCCCAATTAAAGATAACAGAAACGCACAAACGTGTCAAGCAAGCCTGTTGCGATGTTCGTTGCTCCTTGCACAAAACAGCAATCGCATTATAATACACACTGAAAGCATGTGCATGCAAATAACAAACTTTTTTACAAAAGCACCCCTTTTCGTGCCGCTTTAGAAACCCTTATGCGCCAGCCCCTTCCCCTTTTCTGGGCGGCAAAAAAGCGCTTTCCCTAAGCGAAAGCGCCGCAGCCATCCGGCAGCAAAACAAATCCACCAGCCATCTGTCAGATGAGCAACCCATCCATTTATGAGGCATCCGGCGATGCACGCAGGATTTTATCCATGGGCTTTCCCTTTGCCAGCTCATCAATGAGCTTGTCTAAATAGCGCATTTCGCGCAAGAGTGGTTCCTCCACCGTCTCCACACGCACCCCACATACGACCCCGCGAATTGCCGTGCGGTTTGGATGCAACCGCGGCGCATTGCGAAAAAAAGCCTCATAATCGATATCCCCTGCGGCCATGGTATGGATAGCGGGCTGCTCGTAACCTGTCAGCCATGAGATAATACGGTCAACCTCTTCCTGTGTTCTTCCTTTTTTCTCCGCTTTAGCCACCAAAAGAGGATAAATCTTTGAAAAATGCATTGCGTACACTTTTTCCAACTGCATGATCAAGCGCCTCCCGTTGGCTTCCTTTGCTGCGTCCATCGTACCACCAGGAAAGTATGCAGCGCAAGCTTTACTTTTGCTCCCGTTTTTTTTAATGCATTCTTCGCCGTCTGCGGCGATAAAAAGCATACAAAAAGGCGGCCACTGGCCGCCTGGGTCGTCTTGTCTCCTGGCACATCAAAGGGCTTATCGCCTGTTCCGTTGGGTTTACACCGCGCAGCTGTGCAGCCGTTAATTTCAGCCACAAAATAGCAACCTGTGCTGTGCCGGCAAACGGCAAAACGGGCGCAACGGGAAAAGCAAATATAGCGTCCGGCAGCAGACCGCTACACGCTATCGCTTCCACCCAAAGGCCCAAAAGCAGCACCGGCTTTCTTCTCCTGCTTCCGGGCGCTCCCCTTTGCCCCGCAAAAGAGTTATCCTTCGCTCAGGCGGGCCGCCGCCTCCTGCGTCTCTTCACGTGACGCAAACGCCGAAAAGCGCACAAAGCCCTTTCCGCAGCTTCCGAACCCTTCGCCTGGCGTGCAGATCATGCCCTTGTTTTGCAGCAGCACATCAAACCATTCCCAGCCGCTCATTCCGTCCGGACACTTTACCCAAAGGTACGGCGCGTCTTTCCCTCCCCAGGTGCAAAAGCCCGCCTTTTCCGCAGCGCCGAGCAGGATCTTCGCGTTTTCCATGTAGTACCGCACGTTTTCGCGCGATTGTTCCCACCCCGGGGTTTCGAGCGCCGCCTGTGCCGCCCGCTGCACGGGATAGGAAACGCCGTTCATCTTTGCAGCTGCGCGGCGTGCCCACAGCGCATTAAGGCCGAACCTGTTTTCCCGCGGCACAACCGTCCACGCACACCGCAGCCCTGTAAAACCCGCGCTCTTGGAAAAGCTTCCCGTTTCCACCGCCACCTCTTTGGCACCCTGTATTTCAAAAATACTCTTGGGGCGGCCGCTTTCGCTGATATAGGCGCTATATGCCGCATCAAAAAGAAGCGCCACGCCGTTTTCCAGCGCATAGTCGACAAAGCGGGCGGCCTGCGCATAGGTCAGCGCGGCGCCTGTGGGGTTGTTCGGGCTGCACAGGTAAAGGAAATCCACCCGCTCGCGCGGCAACGGCGGGCAAAACCCGTCCTCTTGGCTGCAAGGAAGCAAAACGATCTTCCGGCCAGCCATTCTGTTGGCGTCCGTGTACACAGGATAGACCGGATCACAGACGGCTGCCACTGCATCCGGTGCAAACAACTCTTGCAGTGCCGCCATGTCCGTCTTTGCGCCGTCGGAAACGAAAACATCCTCTTGCGAAAGCTTGACGCCGACGGGCTCATATTCTCTTTCGATAATCGCCTGCAATAAAAAAGGATAGCCGCGCGTGGGGCCATAGCCCCGGAACGACTGCGCCTGTCCCATCTCCTCTGCCGCGCCAACAAGCGCGTCAACCACGGCAGGCGCCAGCGGCCGGCTCACATCGCCAATCCCCAGGCGCAACAAGCGCTTCTGTGGGTTTTCCGCCCGATATGCCTGCACGCGGCGATCCACCTCGGAAAACAGATAGCTTTCGTACATTGCGGCCAAATGCGCATTGACTGCCGCCATTGTTCTCCCTCAATTCATTTTTCGTTTTGTTTCCGTGCCTACAGCGGGACCGTTTCATTCTCCCAGCAGCCAGTCGCCCTCATAGACGCTCACTGCATCGCCCCGCAAGAGAATATGCCCATCCTCCTGCCGGCATTCAATCAATAGCGTACCGCCGCGCAGCTTTACCGTTACGCTTTGGTTGCAAAGGCCCAGCGCCATCGCTGCCGCCGCGCTGGCGCACGCTCCGGAACCGCACGCGAGCGTTTCGGCGCTCCCGCGCTCATAAACGCGCATCTGCAGCGCTTCGCGCGAGAGCACTTTCGTAAACTCGATATTCATCCCCAGCGTGCTGCAAAGGCGGGCCCCCTCGCGTTCAAACGCTTCCCACGCAAAGGGGTCAAACGGCACGAGATGGACCGCATGCGGGTTGCCCATGGAGACATAGACGTATCCTTCCCGCTTCTCGAGCGCCTGCGGCGCGCCCATGTCCACCGTCACGCTCTGCACGCGCCCTGCTTCCAAATGCAGCGTGATCGGGCGAATCCCGCCGCCCGTCTCGAGCGTGAATGACGTTTTATCCGTCAGCCCATGATCATAAACAAAACGGCCGACGCAGCGCGCGCCGTTGCCGCACATCTCCGCCTCGCTGCCATCGGCGTTAAACATGCGCATACGAAAATCCGCACACTTTGAGGGCAGCACGAGAATCAACCCATCCGCCCCCACGCCGAAATGCCGGTCGCTCATGCGGATAGAAAGCGCGGAGGGATTCTTCACATGCTCCCGAAACCCATCGACATAGATGTAATCGTTGCCAATGCCATGCATTTTCGTAAACTTCATGAAAGAATCCGCCCCGCTTTTTCAATGTCGTTATGCTTTTGCGTTTACCTGGATGGAAGAAGCGCCATCGTAATTCACTTCAATTTGCTGCACTGCGTCGGAAATAAATTTTTCCGTTGTGTAAAGCTGACCGTCGATCCAAGCGAACGACTCCCCCGTAACGGTTACGGCCTTTCCTCCCTTTGTCGCCGTAACACCTTCCAGCATGCCCGCATTGTCATCCGCCGGCACGGTAAGCGTGACGACAACCTCATCCATCCCGTCCTGCGTCAGCTTAATTTCACCTTTGCCCGCAGCGGAAGGTTCTTCCACCTTCCAGCCAAGCGCCTTGCATACCTCGGTAAAAGGCAGCAGCATCGTTTTTTCATCCCCCGCTGGATAATACGCCGCGCCGGAAAGCTTTGTGCTTCCGACGGTCATGACAGCCTTCTCTCCCACGGCAATGAACGTATCCGTTTGCGCGTTGAGGTTAGAGGTGGCTGCGGGCGAGCCTTCTGCGCTGGGCATGGCATCCGTTGCGGATGCGCTGGGCGAGAGGCTGGGGCTTGTCTGTGCCTCCTGGGCCGGGTTCGTCGAACAAGCGGTCAAAGCCAGCGCAACAAGCGTCAAGACAAGAAACAAGCGAACCGATTTCATAGAAAACCCTCCTTTTTGTTCCTCTGGAGGAGTATTTCCATCAAGTCCGTCCGCTATACGAAAAATCATATTTCCCTGCGGCCTTCAAACGCTTTGTTAAGCGTTACCTCGTCGACGTATTCCAAATCGCCGCCCACTGGCATGCCGTGCGCCAGGCGCGTCACCAAGACACCCAGCGGCTTGAGCACGCGCGCAATATACGCCGCCGTCGCCTCGCCCTCCACGTCGGGGTTTGTGGCAATAATCACTTCGCGGATTTGCTCTTGCTGCACACGTCCAATCAGCTCTTTAATACGGATATCGTCCGGGCCGATGCCGTTGATCGGCGAAATTGTCCCGTGCAGTACATGATATCCCCCATGGTATTCGTGCATGCGTTCAATGGCGGAAACATCGCGCGGGTCGCGCACGACGCAGAGCGTATCATGCCGCCTGCGCGAGTCGGCACAAATTGCGCATGGGTCTTGCGCTGTGTAATTGCCGCAACGGCTGCACATGCGCACCGCACGGCGGCCTTGCCACAGCGCCGTCGCCAGCTCGCGCACATCCTCCTGCGGCTGCGCGGCGATATAATAGGCAAGGCGCATGGCCGTCTTGCGGCCAATGCCCGGCAAACGGCTCAGCTGCGCGGCCATCATCCCAATCGGGTCCGTCGTTTCCCTTTTTTTCATTAGAACATGCCGCCCATGCCGCCGCCAATGCGGCCCATCTCGCGTTCACGCGTTTCTTCACCGGCGCGCAGCGCCTCGTTGACGGCCGCCATCACCATATCCTGCAAAAGCTCCACATCGTCCGGATCCACTGCCTGCGGGTCGATGGCCAGCTCCAGCAATTCGCGCTTGCCGCTAACTTTTGCGCGCACCATGCCGCCGCCCGCGGTCGCCTCATACGTGCGCCCGTCCAGATCCTCCTGAAGCTGCAGCATCTGCTGCTGCATTTTCTGCGCCTGCTTCATCAGTTGCTGCATGTTGCCACCGGGTATGCCCGGGAATCCTCCGCGTGCCATGTTGGTCCTTCCTCCTTCGCTTTCACCACAGGGGCCGCGCCCCTTTGCGTCATTGCATAGCGATTTATTTTACCGTATTTTGCGCCCGGATGCAAGCGCATTTGGCCACGGCGGCGCCAAGACGCCAAAGCAAGGAGGAAAAAGCACGAAATCTGTCGAATTTTAGCGGAAAAGCGCATTTTTTCGGAGGAGTCTAGCATGTCAATCGACAAGATCGACTACGTCGCAATGGGCGGCCGCATCCGCCAGCTGCGAAAGGAGCACAACATCACGCAGGCACAGTTGGCCGCGCGTTTGGAAATTTCCCCCGCGTTTATGGGCCACATCGAGCGCGGGACACGCGTGCCCAGCCTAGAAACGCTTGCGCGCATTGCCGGCGAGCTGGGCGTTTCGCTTGACCGCGTTGTGCTGGGCGTAGAACCAGACACCGAATACCTGCGCATCAATCTAAGCGATAACCCGGGCGAAAAAATGCAAATGCTCAACGACGTCATGCGCGTGCTGGACGATCACAAGGACGACTGGTTTACGCCCGGCTCCTAATGCTCCCGCCAAAACGCCTCCGCCTGACGGCGGATTTGTTCCGTTTCCCGTACAACCGTTCCGCCGCCCCACCAGGGCGGCATCATTTTTTGATACGCCGTGCTAGTAAAACGGTCGTCAATCAGCAATGCAATCCCCCGGTCGCTCTCCGTGCGGATGAGCCGGCCGACCGCCTGCGTCACCTTGCTCATGCCCGGCGCCTGATATGCCCTAGCAAAACCGCTGCCGCCATTCGCCTCGCAATATGCTTTCAGCGCCTCGCGCTCTGCACACACCAGCGGCATCCCTACGCCGACCACCACCACGCCCGAGAGGCGGCCGCCCGGCAAATCCACGCTCTCTCCAAACGCGCCGCCCAGCACTGCCAGGGCCAGCAGCGTCCCCTGCGCGTGCGGGCGCAGCGCCTCCAAAAAGGCATCGCGCTCCGCCGCGCCCATATTCTCCCGCTGGCAAATCAGCTCCGTTTGCGCCCCCATCTCCTCCCGCAGCCGCGCGGCAATCCGTTCCAAATAGGCATAAGAAGGAAAGCAGATAAGATAATTGCCGCTCTTTGCCTCACAAAGCGCAAGCACCGCGCGTGCCACCGCTTGCGCGGTGCGTTCCCTGTCCCGATAGCGGGTGGAAAGCGGACAAAGCAGCACGCGCAGGTTTTCCTGCGGGAACGGGCTTTCCAGCGCGAGCAGCGCATCCTCCTCACTGCCGCCGAGCATCATGCGGTAGAGCGGAAGCGGCGCAAGGGTTGCCGAAAAAAACGCGGCTCCGCTCAAGCGTTTCGTCAGCGCGGCGACATGCCCGGATGCATCCAGGCAGCGCAGCGAGAGCACGGCCGTTTCCGCCTGGCGCTGCCAAAGCGTGCGAAAGCTCCCGTCAAAGCGGTCCAGCGCTGCGACAAATGCAAGCAGCGTGCGGCAAAGCGGCGCCCCCACCTCGCCCGCTGAAAGCGCCGTCTCCAGCAATTGTTCCGCGGGCAGCCGAAGATCTTGCGGCGGCGCTTCGCTGATGGGATCGCGCTGCGCCTCTACCGCTTTGAGCAGCGCCGTCATTTGGCGGTATAGCGCTGTTTTTCGCCCGAACAATTTGCCAAGCTCTCGGCGCACGGCACGCAGCCAGGCGGTGTCTAACGCTGCGGAAAGCATATCCCGGGCGCGTTCGGGCAGGTTGTGCGCCTCATCCGTGAGAAAAGTGATGCGTGCGGCGCGCGGCAATGCACGCCGGATGCGCACGGCAGGGTCAAATGCGTAGTTATAATCGCAAACGATTGCGTCCGCTTCTTCCAAAAG
>DVLH01000265.1 GCA_018715585.1 Candidatus Aphodomonas merdavium | reverse complement strand
GCGTGTCGAAATGGGCCGCCTGTCCCAGCGCATGGACGCCCGCATCCGTCCTGCTGGCGCCGGTGACGGTGGCCGTCTCGCCCGTCAAGGATTGAACGGCCTCTTCCAGCCGTTGTTGCACGCTCATCGCGTTCGCCTGGCGCTGCCAGCCGGCATAGTCCGTCCCGTCATAGCTGACCGTCAAGCGGACACGGCGCGTCCGTCCGTTCACAGCAGCACGCCCTCCAGCACCACCAGCGCGATGTACAGCGCCATCACGCCTACCGCAACGAGATCTTTGTACGTATAGCGCAAAACGCGCATACGCGTGCGCCCTTCGCCGCCGTGATAGCAGCGCGCCTCCATGGCCATCGCCAGATCGCCCGCGCGGCGAAATGCGCTGACAAAAAGCGGCACAAGCAGCGGCACCATCGCCCGTGCGCGCGCAAAAAGGTTGCCGCTTTCAAAGTCCGCACCGCGGGCGCTTTGCGCGTTGAGAATCTTCTGCGCTTCTTCCGTCAGCGTGGGGATGAACCGAAGCGCAATGGTCATCATCATCGCAAGCTCATGCGCGGGGAACTTAAAGACCTTCAGCGGCGAAAGCGCGCGCTCCAGCGCGTCCGTAAGCACGATTGGCGACGTCGTCAGCGTGAGCACGGAAGTACCAAGCACCAGAAAGATAAGCCGGAACGAGAAGAACAGCGCGTTGCGCAGGCCGTCCATCGTCGCGCGGATTTTCCAAATGGTAAAGAGCACCTCTTCGCCGCCGGTCATAAACAGGTTCAGCACGGCTGTGAAAGCGATGATCCACCGCAGCGGCTTTAGCCCCCGCGCAAGGTATTTCAGGGGGATGTGCGCAAGGGAAGCAACGAGAATGACAAGCGCTGCCGAAAACACATAACCCAGCACGCCCTGTACCAGAAAGATGGCGACAATATATGCGAGCGTCAGCCCGAGCTTACAGCGCGGGTCCAGCCTGTGGATGACGGAATCGCCGGGCATAAACTGGCCCAGCGTGATGTTTTTCATCATTCCGCGCCGTTCCTCCTTTCCAGGTGTGCAAGCAGCCACGCCTGCAGCTCGTCCATACGGCACAAACCTTGCGGCGGCGTATACCCCCGCTCGCGCAATGCATCGGCCATTTGCACCGCGACGGGCACGTCCAGGCCGATTTCCGTCAAGCGCTTTCCTTGGGCAAACACCTCGCGCGGCGTGCCCTCCATCGCCAGCGTACCGTGGTCCAGCACGGCGATATGCGTAGCATAATTCGCCACATCCTCCATGCTGTGGGAGACCATGACAATCGTCGTGCCCTCCTCGTGCAGGGCGCGCACCAGGTTGAGCATATCGCGGCGGCCGGCGGGGTCCAGCCCGGCGGCAGGCTCGTCCAGCACAAGCGTTCCCGGGCGCATCGCCAACACCCCGGCGATTGCCACGCGGCGCATCTGCCCGCCGGAGAGCTCAAACGGCGAGCGCTCGCCGATCTGCGCGGCATCAAGGCCGACGCGGTACAGCGCTTCCTCCGCGCGCTGTTCGCACTCCTCTTGAGAAAGGCCAAGGTTTTTAGGCCCGAACATGACGTCTTTTTTGACGCTCTCCTCAAAAAGCTGGTATTCCGGATATTGAAACACCATGCCTACGCGCCGCCGCACATCGCGCCGGTCCACGCCCTTTTCAAAGATGTCCTGGCCGTCCACCAGTACGCGTCCGGACACGGGCCGCAAAAGCGCGTTCATATGCATCGCTACCGTCGTCTTGCCGGAGCCCGTATGGCCGATCAACGCGAAAAAATCGCCGTCCTGCACGGTAAAGCTGACATCGCGCACAGCCGTGGCGGCAAACGGGCTGTCGGGCATATAGGTATATGTCAGGCGTTCCAATGCAATCGACATACTGCCTCCACCATTTCCTCCGGAGTCAGGATTCCCTCCGGAATGTCCACTCCCGCTTGGCGCAGCGCATGCGCCAGCGCGGCGGCCGCGGGCACATCCAGCCCAATTTCGCGCAGCCGTTCCACCTGCGAGAAAAGCACGCGCGGCGCGCCTTCCATTTTGATTGCGCCGTCCTGCATCGCCAGCACGCGGTCCGCCTGCGCGGCCTCTTCCATGAAATGGGTGATCCACACAACGCTGATGCCTTCCTCGCGGTTGAGGCGGCGCACGGTAGAAAACACATCGCGGCGTCCCATCGGGTCGAGCATCGCGGTGGACTCATCCAATACGAGCACGCGCGGTTTCATCGCCAGCACGCCCGCAACGGCCACGCGCTGTTTCTGACCGCCGGAAAGCATGTGCGGCGCGCTCTGTGCAAACGCCTCCAGCCCTACCGCGTGAAGCGCTTCCTGCACGCGCGGCCGGATCTCCTCCGTGGGTACGCCCATGTTTTCCAGCCCGAACGCGACGTCCTCCTCCACCATCGTGGCGACGATCTGGTTGTCCGGGTTTTGAAAGACCATGCCCACACACTGGCGGATATCCCACAGCCGCGCCTCGTCGGCCGTGTCCATGCCGTTGACGAGCACGCGGCCCTCTGTAGGCAAATACAGCGCGTTAAGCAGCTTGGCCAGCGTCGATTTGCCCGAACCGTTGCGGCCCAGCACGGCCAAAAACTCCCCTTGTTGCAGTGAAAGCGAGACATCGCGCACGGCGGGCGCCTCGGCCCCTTCATAGGCAAAGCTGCAATGTTCGACGCTGATCAGCGGCGCCCTTTGTTTTTTCTCTTCCATCAACAAAAACCTTTCAACCTCGAAAAGCCCCGGGACAGAGCCTGCTGCCCCGGGGCTTGACAAAGGAACGCTTATTCGTTTTCAGCCGTTTCCGTGTCGTCTTGTTGGCTTTCGGCGGGCGCTTCTTCAACTGTTTCCGCCTCAGCGGGCTCCTCTACAGCCGCTTCCTCAGCAGACTCCTCTTCGACCGTTTCCTCGGCAGGCTCCTCAACCGCTTCCTCGGCAGTTTCTTCCGCCGTTTCTACCGCGGCAACCTCCGGCAAGACGATCCCTTCGGTAACGATCTGCGGCGGATACTGCTGCATCCATTCGGCTTCCTTCTCCAGGAAAACGCTGTCGCGCGCCGCCACAAGCGCTGCGTTGGACACGCTGTCATACAGGTCGCCTTCCAGCGCCACAGGGCCGGACGGCACATCGCTGAGGTACTTGATGATATGCACGCCAAAGCTGGACTGCACGGGATCGCTCACGTCGCCCACGGCTTTAAGCGCCATTGCCCCATCGCGGAAATCAGGATCCCATACGAAGGACTCCGCATGTACCTGATAGCCCTCGGCGTTTTGCGCCATGCCCGGATCCTCGCCATAGGCTTCGATCAGGCTTTCAAAGCTCTCACCCGCTTCAAGCTTAGCGTAAATCTCGTCGATTTTCTCCTGCAGTGCCGGAATCACCTTTTCTTCAATCTGGGCATACTCCTCGTTGAGCGCGTCCAGCGCGGCGTTTGCCGCGTCCAGATCCACCTGGATCTCCTCGGCGCTGCGGCGGTCGTCCTGTTCAGCGGCCTCCGTGCCTTCCTCCGGCTGCACTTCCAGCGCGCCCAGCTCCTGGGCGAAAAGATCGACCTGTTCCTGCGCGGCGGCGATTTCTTCCTCGCACGCCTCAAGCTCCGCCGCAATGTCTTCCGGCGTCGTCAGCAGGATATGCGACACGTTGCGGTATCCCTCGGGGACGAAGTAAATCTGCGTGCCGTAATAGTCGCGCGACAGCTCGTAATTGTAGATATCGTTGGCGTACGTCTCTTCATCCGGCTGGACGTAGTTTTCTTGATAATACGTCTCAATCTCTTCGTCGGAAAGCGCAACATCCTTCGTCACAGCGTCATAGAGTTCATAGTAAGGATACGACTCCTTCAACTGCT
>DVLH01000264.1 GCA_018715585.1 Candidatus Aphodomonas merdavium | reverse complement strand
GTTCCGGCATCGGCGCGCAAGGGTTTCGCGGCGATGTTTTTTATCATGCTGGGGTTCACGTTCTTTTCCGCCAGCATGTGGACGGGCGTTTCGCTGGCGCAGGGGCTTGACCTTTCCGGCTTTCTCTGGTCCGTCGCCATCGGCGGAGCAATCCTGGCGGCGTATACGGGCGTGCTGGGCTATATCGGCTGCAAAACCGGCCTTTCCTTCGACCTGCTGGCGCGCCGCTCCTTCGGCGCAAAGGGTTCCTACCTGCCCAGCGCGATGATCTCGCTGACGCAGATCGGTTGGTTCGGCGTAGGCGCGGCCATGTTCGCCATTCCCGCGGCGAGCGAGCTCAACCGCATAATGGGCACGGATTACGACTGGCTCTGCTACGTGCTGGTGGCCGTTGCGGGCCTTTGCATGACGAGTTCCGCGTACTTTGGCATCCAGGGGCTTGAAATTGTCAGCTATGTCTCCGTTCCGCTCATCGCCGTGCTCGGCACCTACTCGATGGTTACGGCCATCGCCGAAGGCGGCTCGCTCCGCGCCATGTTCGCCGCCTCCTCCGGCTCGCTGACGGTCTTTGGCGGCGTGGGGCTCGTCATCGGCTCGTTCGTCTCCGGCGGCACGGCGACGCCCAATTTTGTCCGCTTTGCCAAGGACAGCAAATCCGCCGTGATCACAACGGTGGTGGCGTTCTTCCTGGGCAACACGCTGATGTTCTTCTTCGGCGGCACGGCGGGCGCATTTGCAAACGGCGCCAACGACATCTTCTACGTCATGATCGCTCAGGGCCTGGCGCTGCCCGCGTTCCTGGTGCTGGGTGCCAACATCTGGACCACCAACGACAACGCGCTTTACACCGGCGCGCTGGGGCTTTCCAACATTACCAAAGTGCGCAAGCGGCCCATGGTCATCGTCTCCGGCCTGATCGGCACGCTCGCCGCCGTGTGGCTTTACAACAACTTCTGCAACTGGCTGACCATCCTCAACGCAACGCTGCCGCCCGTGGGCGCCATCATCGCGCTGGATTATTTCCTCAACCGCAGCGCATACGATGCCGGCGCCGAAGAAGCCCCCGGCATCAACTGGGCCAGCGTGTTCGGCGTGATCGGCGGCGCGCTCGTGGGCAACCTTGTCAGCTGGGGCATCGCTTCCATCAACGCCATGGTTGTCGGCTGCGCGTGCTACCTTGCCGGCCGCCTGCTCAAAAAAAGCAAATAACGGAGGTGCATGGCCGTGCTGCTGCAACAGCTCTATCTCAACAACGAAAAAACGATGAGCGACCTGCGCATCGAGGATGGCAAAATCGTCGAAATTGCCCAGAGCATCGCCCCGCGCGAAGGGGAAACCGTCGAGCGCTTCGGGGGAAAGCTCGCGCTGCCGCCGTTTATCGAATCGCACGTGCACCTGGACGCATGCCTGACGGTCGGCGATCCCGCTTTCAACCTCTCCGGCACGCTCTTTGAGGGAATTTCGCTGTGGAGCCGCCGCAAGGAAAAGCTGACAAAGCAGGATGTGCGCGAGCGCGTGCTGCGCGCCGCGCAGATGCTCTGCCGCAACGGCGTGCAATACGTCCGCACGCACGTGGACGTGACGGATCCGAAGCTGACGGCCATGGAAGCGCTGCTCGAGCTGCGCCAGGAATTGCGCGACCGGATTGAAATACAAATCGTGGCTTTCCCGCAGGAAGGGATCCTCAGCTATCCCAACGGCAAACAGCTGATGACGGACGCCGTCGCGATGGGCGCGGACGCCGTCGGCGCAATCCCCCACTTTGAGTTCACGCGCGAATATTCGGTGGAATCGCTCAACTTTGCCGTGGCGCTCGCCGAAAAATACGGCCGCCTTGTGGACGTACACTGCGATGAAATCGACGACGAAGCGTCGCGCGGGCTGGAGACGCTCGCCGCGCGCGCATATGAATCCGGCCTGAAAAGCCGCGTGACGGCCAGCCACACCACCGCCATGCACTCCTATAACAACGCCTACGTCGTGCGGCTGATGCGGCTGCTGACGATGAGCGAAATCAATTTCGTGTCCAACCCGCTCGTCAACACGCACCTGCAGGGGCGCATGGATACCTATCCCAAACGCCGCGGCGTCACGCGCGTAAAAGAGCTGACCGAAGCCGGCCTCAACGTCTCCTTCGGCCACGACGACATCCGCGATCCCTGGTATCCCATGGGTACGGGCAGCATGCGCGATGTCGTCTTCCTCGGGCTGCACGTTTGCCAGATGATGGGCTATGAAGAAATCCAGAACTCTTACCGCTTCATCTGCGACAACGCGGCGCGCACGCTGTGCCTGCCGGAAGGCAGCTATGGCCTGCGCCCCGGCAACGAGGCCAACCTTGTCATCCTCGATGCAAAGGATTGGTACGACGCTCTCAGCCTGAACGCGCCTGTCCTGCGCTCCATCCGCAAAGGCGCCGTCATCGCGCGCACGACGCCCGCACGCTATGAGACGCTGTAAAAGCCGGGCATAAAGCGCAGCATCCAAAAGCTTGCAAAAGGCGAGAAACCGCATCCAGAGGGCATGGCTTTGAAAGTGCAAAAGCCATGCCCTTTTTGTGCTAAAAAAAGGAGGCAGCGCCCCTTTCTGCTGCCTGCCGGCAAACCCTCGCAAAGGCTGGAAGGGACGCCTTCTCCATCAAAGCCCAAATGCAGCGGCACATGCGGCGGTTTACAGGCCGCGCGCTCTTCCTGCCCCGCAGGCGCAGAAGGAGCGTGTTTTGCCGCCTGCTTTTTCAAAACCGCGTTCACGCCATTGCGGAAATGGGACGGCGTGGATGTCCCCCGGGCCCACGGCCGCGTTTCCCATTGCGGCGCGTATCAGCCTTGTTCCTCTTCGTGGTATTGTTCAACCGCCACGCCCGCCTGGGCAAACAGCTCCAGCGCAAACGGATCGGGATATCCCTGCTCGTATACGACGCGCGCAATGCCCGCATTGATGAGTATTTTTGCGCACTGCCCGCAGGGCTGGTGCGTGCAGTACAGCGTTGCCCCGTCAAGGCAAACGCCGAGCTTTGCCGCCTGCACAATCGCGTTTTGCTCCGCGTGCACGGCATAACAAACCTCATGGCGCGTGCCCGAGGGAATGTTGAGCTTGCGGCGCAGGCATTCGCCCCGCTGCATGCAGCTTTCAACGCCGGCGGGCGCGCCGTTATATCCCGTGGTCAAAATTCTCTTTTGCCGCACGACCACCGCGCCAATTTTCCGGTTTTCCTGGTAACAGCTGGACCAGCTGGAAACCAGCCTCGCCATTTCCATAAACCGCTTATCCCACTTATCCAAAGCAATTCCCCCTTCTTTGGCCAGCATACCACACCCCCGTGCGCATGCTAACCTCTTTTTTCCCATACAATGGCACATGAAAAAGAAAAGCCTCATCCAACAAGCAGCCGTGCTTTCGGCAGCGAACATCGCAACGCGCGGGCTGGGATTCGTCATGCGCGTGTTTTTATCGCGGCGCATGGGCGCAGAAATCACTGGCGTGCTGGAGCTTGCCTCGAGCGCCCATATGCTCTGGATTGCGCCGGTAACGGCAGGCATCCCTATGGCCGTAGCAACCGAAACAGCCGCAGGCCGCGGCCAGCAAGCGCTGCTTGCCGGCAAACGGCTGGCGCTTCGCATTTGTATGGTGTTGCTGCCATTGTTGGCGCTGGGCATGCCGCTAATCGTGCACATCCTCGGCGATCAGCGCACGCTCCCCGCGCTGTTGTGCTACCTTCCCTGCCTCCCCATTCTCGCGCTCTCCGCTGCCGTCAACGGCTACTGTTACGGGGCGGGGGACACGCTTCCTCCGGCCTCTTCCGAGCTGTTTGAACAGGCGCTTCGCTTTTTGCTGTGCGTGCTGGCGCTTTCGGCGCTGCCGCGGCTGAGCGCCGGCTTTACCGCCGCCATCCCCGCGTTTGCCACGCTCGTAGGCGAAGCGGCGGGACTATGGCTTGTGCTGTGGATGCTCAGGCGAAACGGCGTGCCGCTGGCAGGCCACCGCGACCGCGAGATGGAAAAAAAGCTTTGGACGCTCTCGGTGCCAATGACCTGGATGCGCCTTTCCACAGCAGTCACCCGCACGGCGGGCTCTATCATGATTCCGCTGCGGCTGCGCGCATCAGGCCTGGGCATTGCGGAAGCGACCGCGCGCCTGGGAATGCTCAACGGCATGGCAATGCCGTGGGTGATGCTTCCGGGCGTGTTCACGGGAGCGTTGGCCATGGTAGCAGGCCCTGCAATTGCCCGCCGCCGCGACCGGCCGGAAACGCTGCGTTCGCTGGCCGTGCGGTTGACAGCCTGCGCGTTGGCCATCTCCGCGCCGTTGGCCGTAGCCGTTTCCTTTGGCGCGCCGTTGCTTGCCAATCGCCTCTACCGGCAGGCCGAGGTTGCACCGCTGCTCGTACAGCTGGCGCCGCTCGTACCGCTGTGCGGCGCGCAGCAGGTCATCAACGGCATGCTCACCGGCCTGGAACGCCAGCGCGGGCTGCTGTGCGGCTCGCTCGCCGGTTCGCTGTTGACCCTCGCGCTGGATTTTTTCCTGGTAAAAAAATACAGGCTTGCCGGCTGCGCGCTTTCCCGCCTTGCAGGGCACAGCGTCTCCCTGGCCATCAGCCTGGTGATTCTCATCAGAGAGGTCAACCGGCGGCAGCATCCTGACCGGGCCGCGCAATCGTGGCCGTCAAAAGCGTAACGCTCTCCGCACCGGCACGCAGGAGCGTTTCGGCGCAGTTGCGCGCCGTGGCGCCCGTTGTGCGCACGTCGTCCACAAGCACCAGGCGCATCCCGCGCACATCCATCCGGCAAACAAACGCGCCGCGCACGTTGCTAATCCGCTTGTCGGCGTTCAGCCGCGTTTGCGTGCGCGTGTAGCGTTCACGCCAAAGCGCTTCCACCACCGGCAACGACCGTAACCTGCCGACCGCGTCGCAAAGCGCGCGGGCCTGGTTGAAACCTCTTTCCCGCAGCCGTTTGGGATGCAGCGGTACGGGAACAAGCGCGTCAAACGGCCCGTCTGCCAGCGCCGCCGCCATCGGACCGGCAAGCGCCTCGGCCGCCTCCAACACGCAGCCGTATTTGAGCGAAAGCACGAGCGCTTTCGGTGCGCCCGTGTGTTCCCACGGCGCATAGCAGCGCATCGCATCCGGCGGTGCGGTGAGCGCGCACTGCGGGCAGAGCATCTGCCAGCCCGCTGCGCCGCACACCGGGCAGCGCGGCTCCAGCGGCGCTTCGATCTCCTGCAAGCAAGCGCGGCAAAGGCGCCCTGCCGCATCGTCCGTGCGCAGCGCGCCGCAGGCGATACAGCACGCGCCGGGAGGATGCAGGAGCCGGGCGAGCACCCGGCGGATTACGTAGCCAATTGCAACCATAGCTTTAAAGACGAATAGCGCCGCGCAGTATCGACGTTCTGCACCATCTGCCGCACGGCAGCATCGCGGCCCACGAGCACCACCAGCCGCCGCGCGCGCGTGACCGCCGTGTAGAAGAGGTTGCGCGTCAGCAGCATCGGCGGGCCGCCCACCACCGGCATGACGATGGCCGGGAACTCGCTTCCTTGGCTTTTATGCACCGAGATGCAATACGCCAATTCCAGGTTTTCAATCGTCGTGGCGTCGTAGACGGCTTCCCGCTCGTCCTCAAAGCGGACGGTGACTTCCCGCTCCCTGGGGTCCGCCTCCACGACAAAACCGATATCCCCGTTAAAGACGCCTTCGCCCTCCTCCGTGCCGTCCGCTCCTTTTTTGCGCCAAACGATGCGGTAATCGTTCTTTGTCTGCATCACCTTATCGCCGGGACGAAAGACCGTATCGCCGCGGCTCACCTCGGCCACGCCCTCGCGCCGCGGGTTAAAGCACGCCTGCAACAGCCCGTTGAGCGCGTAGACGCCGCATTCACCCCGTTTTGCAGGCGAGAGCGCCTGGATATCCCGCAGCGGATCCAGCGGCAGGTAGGCCGGAAGCCTGCGCCGGACCAAGTCCACAATCCTTTCCGCCGCCTGGGCGCCCGTCTCACAGCGCTCCAAAAAGAAATCGGTGTCTTTACCGTTTGTCAGCGGCATTTCTCCCCCATTGATGCGGTGCGCGTTGAGGACGATCATGCTCTCGCCCTCCTGCCTGTAAATCTCGCGCAGCCAAATCACGGGCATCGCGTCGCTTTCCAGTATATCCCGCAGCACGTTGCCTGCACCGACAGACGGCAGCTGATCCGCATCGCCCACGAGAATCAGCCGCGTGCCGGGAAGCAGCGCGCGCAACAGGCTGCGCATGAGAAAAATATCCACCATCGACATTTCGTCCACGATGACGACGTCGGCTTCAACGGGGTTGTCGGCGTCGCGCGCAAAGCGGCCTGCGTCCCCGCCATATTCCAGCAGGCGGTGAATCGTCTTTGCCTGCGCGCCCGTGGCTTCCGCCATCCGCTTTGCCGCGCGGCCCGTCGGCGCAACCAGCGCTACCTCGTCCCCCTCGTCCAGCAAGGAAAGCACGCAGCGCAGGATGGTCGTCTTGCCGGTGCCCGGACCGCCAGTGATCACCGATACGCCTTCGCACACGGCCGCACGCACAGCCTTGCGCTGCTCCGCGTTGAGGCGCTTTCCGTTTTGCTCCTCCCAGCCGTCGATGCGCTCCTCCAGCCGCGCGTTGCTCCGATAAGGCAGCGCCTCCAGCAGGCCCAGCAGGCAGCGCGCCGTTTCCTGCTCCGCCTCAAAGGCCGCAGGCAAATAAACCGCCGTATGCTCCTCCATGCGGTAACTCACCAGCGCATGCGAAAGCACGTCCGCGTCAACCGCATTCTCCACCAGCTCCTGCTGGACTCCCAGCAGCCGCGCCGCCTGATAGACGAGCGTCTCCCGCGGCAGATAGGTGTGCCCTGCGGACGACGCCGCCTCGCTCAGCGTATAGCGCACACCTGCGCGCACGCGCTCCGGCGCGTCCGGCGCCATGCCCTGTGCCAGCGCAACCCGGTCCGCCGTGCGGAAGCCGACACCCTCCACCTCTTCCACCATGCGGTATGGGTTTTCACGAAGCAAGGCGCGCGTCCCTTCTTTATAGCGGTTAAAGATCTTCATCGCAAGCGTCGGGCTCAGCTCCAGGCTTTGCAGGAACACCATCGCCTCGCGCATCTGCGATTGCTCCGCAAAACTCTCCGCCATACGCATCGCGCGCTTGATGCCGATCCCTTCGATTTCGGTCAGCCGCTCGGGCGCATATTGCAGTACATCCAGCGCGTCCGCGCCAAAACGGCGCACGATGTTTTTTGCCGTTGACGGGCCGATCCCCTTGATCAGCCCGGAGGCCAGATACCGCTCTACCCCTGAAACGCTCTGCGGCCTTTTCATCTCGCACATCGTCACGCGGATCTGCTTCCCATACTGCGCATGCTCCGTCCACTCGCCCGTGAGCGTCACGCGCTCCCCGGCGGCCACGGCCGGCATCACACCGACAGCCGCCGTGCGCACCCCGTCGTCCAGGCGCACCTGCAGCACGGTATAGCCGTTTTCCTCGTTGCGGAACGATACATCCGTTACCAGCGCTTCAAACTTTTCCATCGGTTCCCTTTTCCATATCCCCTGCGCAGCACGTCCGGCGCAATTGTAATGGGCGTTGCTTTTCCTGCCGCCGGCTTTCGCATTCTCCGCCGGCCATCCGGGAATAGTATAGCGTTTGGCAGCGTAAAAAGCAAACGCACGCCTCAACGATTTCTTTAAAAAACCCCTTGCACATGGCGAAGAAATGTGATAAAATTCAAAGGTCAAAGAAAGTCTATAAATGCAATAGAAAGGCGGTGCGCCTTATGACGGATTATTACAAGGTGCTCGGCGTGCCGAAAACGGCCACGGCCGATGAAATCAAAAAAGCTTACCGCAAGCTGGCCAAACAATACCATCCGGACGCAACCGGCGGGAACAAAGCGGCCGAGCAGCAGTTTATAAAGATTAACGAAGCGTACGACACGCTTGGCAACGAAAAAAAGCGCAAAGAATACGATGCTGCGCGCGAGAACCCGTTTGCAAACGGCGGCAACCCGTTTAGCGGAGGCTCCAACCCGTTCTCGGGCGGGGGCACGAGCGGGCAGTGGACCTACCGCAACATCAATGTGGATGATCTGGGCGACCTGGGCGATCTGTTCGGCAATCTGGGCGGGATGTTCGGCCGCGGGGCGCGCGGGTTTGGCGGTGCGCAGCCCCAACGTTCGTTGGACGTGGAAGCCAAATGCGAAATCCCTCCGTGGATTGCCGCGCTCGGCGGGAAGATCGACGTGCGCGTGAGCGACAAAACGCTCAGCGTCAAAGTGCCCATGGGCGCGCGCAGCGGGCAAAAGCTACGCCTGCGCGGCCAGGGGCTCTCGGCGCAGGGGCGCACGGGCGATTTGCTCATTGAAATCGTCATTCAAAACCCAAAGACGCTTTCGCCCGCCCAGCGCGAGCTGTACGAACGCCTTGCGCGCACATAACGCCAGAAAATCCCCCTCGGGCCGCTGACGGCCGGAGGGGGTTTTTTCTTGCAAAGCGGCCGCTTACCCGGGCGGCACGCATAAAACGGCATGAGATTGTTTTCGGGAAACGGCATGGCTTTGGCTATGCCGTTTCCCCGTTTCATAGGCCATTTGGCGAAGGCGCAGGGAGTATCCCCGCAAGGTCGTAGAAAATGTCAATCTGCTGTTCCCGGCATCCCTTTGATTGATCCGCCGTATGGACGCCCCCTTTACCATGTCATTGCCTACAACGGGCGTTAGCCCGTCCAAGTTAGGAAATTTCCTCACCTTGCCGATAACCTGCCGATGTTTTCTGCCGGCTGTTCCCGCTTTGCTGTTGCTTCATTTAGCCGCAACAGCTTTTTCCGCAGCGTTACTATTGTTGGAGCGTTTTCCGTTGGGGTTGTTCCCGTCAATCCGCATAAAAGGCCAGTCAAGTTCCTCCATGCGCCGTTGCGCTCGCATCAGTTGCTGCCGCTTTGGCGCAAATTCCCTCTTTGCCCTGGCTTTCTGTTTTTCGCCCGTAGCTTTGCGGGATTGTTTCGGATGGTTTGCAATACAGGTAGCCGTCAATTATGCGGGGACGAGTACGCTTGTTCCAAAGCCAGAGCGCTGATGCAATGCGCCTAGCAAGCCGCTTTCCCGCGCAATCAACACAGTGCGCCATGCTGGAGGATTTCCCCCGCGCTCGGCGGCCAGCGTTCGTCCTTTCGTAATTCCTGCACCCACGTCCATGTGCCGGCGCCAATGATTGCCCATGGGTATTTTACACAAGCCATTTTCTTTGGGGTTTGCTTGATGTGCACCGCATGCCCCTGATCCTCCGGGCGCACCCAAATACCGGCTACGGTATCGCCCATCCAGTGTTAGCAATTGACCGGCGGCGCGTTCCTCGTCGCCCTGCCAATAGCCGGCGTCATGCTGTGATCCTTTTTCAGCATTCGTGCGATCTGCGAGGGCCTATCCAGACAAGGTGCGAATATCTGCTTGCTTGCTGTTGCGGCCTCTTCGTCCACAATTCACCGCTTTTTGTTTCCCGGGCCTTTTCTTCTCCCATAGGGCGGGCACGAAGATGCCCTTCAGCCTCCCCTTTGCCCTTCATCGCCGCGCAGATTTTCTTGCTTGTGCCTTTGGGTATCCCGCTCGTTGATGCGGTTGAGAAACGGGGGAAGCCGCCGCCCTGCTGGTTCGCACCATCCATGCCGTTATGGATGGCGATGAACCGCACGCGCTTTCCCGCGGACGGAGCTTCGGCGTAAAAGCCTGTTTTCAAAGAATCGCACCCAAGCTGCGACATTGCCTTGACGCTCAGGGCGGATGCTTCGCCGGTCTCGGTTTTTTCAATCAGTTTAAACCGAGAGGGACGCTCAAAACGCGTACCGCCGTATCCATCGTCCACAAAAAATTAAGGCATTGAAAGATGGTTTTCCTTACGTAAAATCGCCTTTTGACAAGAATAGATGCACGGGCGGAAATGGGATGAAACTTGCTGGTTTTGTGTCGCCTACCTGCCGGTATAAACCTGTACCTCGTAATTCCATTGCAAAATACCCGATACAACAATAAGCTGCACCGTAAATTGCGGGGTCACACCATACGCGGTTTTAGCCCTATCCATCAACGCAACCAATGTGCTTTTTCTGTTCTCTTCGGTGCAACTCGCGCACAGATATTTTCCTTTTGGCAACACCCTTAATCCGTCAATCGCCGTATGGCGAACACAGACCGCAAAAAGCCTTGATGTTCCGTTTTCGGTGTATATCCCCGCTAAGTCCTCAAAGCAAAACTGCTCTTTCAAGGCTGGTGTTACCTTTTCATAGAAGTGGCTTAGATAATTCCAGAGGTTATCGACCGTAGGCACTTCTAACGTATCGGACAGCAGAATCACACGTTCCGGCATGTCTTTGACAAAAAAACCGTTTGGTTTTTTACGGGCCTGTAATTTCTGCTCATAGTCTGTTTTCGCCAGCTGGATTTTTGATTTGCTGTATTGCAGAGCGGCTATTTTTTCATCAACTTTTTTCTCGGATTGTGCTAAAAAATCCACGATTTTTTCCAAATCGTCATATTCCAAAACCTTTTTGATTTCC
>DVLH01000263.1 GCA_018715585.1 Candidatus Aphodomonas merdavium | reverse complement strand
GTGCTGCTCGTCAGCAATGCGTCTGCCGTCTGGCAAAAGGCGCAATATCTCGTGCTGATGGCCATTGCCTGCCTGCTGGCTTTGACGGCGCTGTTCTTTTTGTACGTCGGAATCGTCTCTCGCAGGCTCGCCCGCCCGGTTGTGCAGCTGCGCAAGCAAATTGAACAGTTGGACTTCAAGGGCAACGACAGCCTGCGCCTTACCGATGAAACAGACGAGCTGGGCGCGTTCAGCAAAGCGTTTACGCAAATGGTCGACACCATCAACAACCTGGTCCTAGAGGAGTGCGAGGCGGAAATCCAGCTGCAGCGCGCCCGCGCACGCCAAAGGGAGATGCAGCTGCTCTATCTGCGCAGCCAAATCAACCCGCACTTTTTGTACAATACGTTGGGCACCATTCAAATGAAAGCCGCCATGCACGACGACGACGGCGTCGTTGACATGATCCATCAGCTCATTCTCTTTTTCCGCAACGGCATGGAGTACAGCGCGCAAATCGTCTCCTTGCACAACGAAATCGAAATGGTGCGCGCGTATTTGAATATCATGCGCTACCGCTTTCCAAACGTGCAGGCAGTATTCGAGCTGGATGAAACGCTGCTGGATGTGGACGTGCCCAACTTCATCCTCCAGCCGCTGGTGGAAAACAGCTTTAAGCACGGGTTAAAGGAAAAATGCTACCGGGGAGAGATTCGGGTCGTTCTGTGCGATGCCGGCGAAAATCGCGCGCGCATTACCATCATCAACGACGGCATCCCGGTGGATGAAGAACAGCTGCAGCGGATTGAAGACATCCTGAAAAACGGTGTGCCAGAGGAAGGCGCCGGACGCAGGCATATTGGGCTGAACAACATCCAAAGCCGGCTCAAGCTTTACTATCCCGACGAGGATTGCGGTTTGTTTTTCCGCGCCGCGCCGGGCGGTGGGCTGGCGGTGGAAGTTGTGATTGCAAAACACTGCGCAAGCGGCGCACAGGAAGGAGAAAACCTCCATGCTTTATGAAGAAAAAAACCGTCCCTATCGTGATGCCGATTTTTTTGACCCACCGCTGTCCTATCGCGGCGCGCCCTTCTGGGCATGGAACTGCGCCATCACCGACGAGGACATTGACTTTATGACCGATATGTTCAAGCAAATGGGCATGGGCGGGGCCCATCTGCATTCACGCACGGGCATGGCGCTTCCATACCTGCAGGATGCGTTCATGCAACGTATCCGCCACAGTGTGGAGCGCGCAGAACAAAATGGCATGCGCGCATGGCTCTATGATGAGGATCGTTGGCCTTCCGGATACGGCGGCGGATACATCACCAAAGAGGACCGTTACCGCTGCCGCGTGCTGCTGTTTGCGCCCCAACCGTTGGGCGATACTGCCGAGGACGACAAGTGGGGCATGTGCGCCAACGGAAAATGCGCACGCAGCAATCACCGCACGCTGCTGGCCGTTTACACCGTTTCGCTCGACAAGGACGGCTGGCTGCAAAGCTACCGGCGCGTCACGCCAGACGACGCCGCAAACCTCAGCGCCGACACCCTCTGGTATGCCTATCTGGAAATTTCCGGCCAGAACCCCTGGTTTAACGACCAGGCCTACGCAAACCTGCTGGACCCTCAGGCCGTGCGCGCCTTTCTTCAAACCACGCATGAGGCCTACCGCCGTGCGGTGGGCGACGCGTTTGGAAAGACAATTCCGGCAATCTTCACGGATGAACCGCAGTTCTCCTTTAAAAACAACCTTGCTAAAGCTACCGACCGCCAGCTTATCTCTATCCCCTTTACAGACGACCTGCCTCAAACATACCAGGCATGTTACGGCGAAAACCTAATGGACCACCTGCCGGAGCTCTTTTTCGACCGTCCGGAAGGTTATCCCGTCACGCGCTATCGCTATCACGACCACCTGACAGAACGCTTTGTCAGCGCCTATGCCGACCAGCTGGGCGATTGGTGCCGGCAGCATGGGCTCGCGCTGACGGGCCACGTCATGCGCGAACCCACGCTGGAAAAGCAGACGCGCGCCGTCGGCGAGGCGATGCGCTTTTACCGCAGCATGCAAATCCCAGGCATCGATATGCTTGCCGCACGCATTGAATACAACACCTGCAAACAATGCCAGAGCGCCGTGCACCAGTTTGGCCGTGAAGCCATGCTGGATGAGCTTTACGGCGTTACCAACTGGGACTTTGAGTTCCGCGGCCACAAGCTGTACGGCGATTGGCAGGCGGCGCTCGGCGTCACCGTCCGGGTGCCGCACCTTTCGTGGACGAGCATGGCGGGCGAAGCCAAGCGCGATTATCCCGCCTCCATCGGCTACCAAAGCCCATGGTACCGGGAATACAAGCGCGTGGAGGATTATTTTGCGCGCGTGTGCACGGCAATGACGCGCGGCCAGTGCGAAGTCCATCTCGGCGTGCTGCATCCCATCGAAAGCTACTGGCTCGCCTATGGCACGGAGGAAAAGACGGGCCGCCTGCGCCGGGAGCTGAACGATGATTTTGACGCGCTGACCGCTTGGCTGATCGGCGATACGAAGGATTTTGACTTCATCGCCGAATCCCTCATCCCGCAGCTCTATCAGGGCATACAGGACGGCCGCCTGCGCATGGGGGAAATGTCGTACTCCGTCCTCCTGGCCCCAAACATGCTCACCATGCGCCGCACGACGCTAAAAATGCTGCGCGAATTGAAGGCGGCAGGCGGGCGCATCGTATTCACCGGGTATTTGCCGCAATATTTGGACGGCATAAAGAGCGAGGAGGTTCAGGCGTTCGCGGCCGGCTGCGAATATGTCCCCTTTACGCAAAACCAGCTGCTGCAGGCGTTGGAAGGCGTCAGCCCGCTGGAAGTCTTTGAGGCGGACGGGACGCACACGCAAAACCTCCTGACGCAAATGCGCCTGGACGGAGACGAAAAATGGGTGTTTGTTGCCCACAAGCCTCCGCTGCAGCGCTTGGATCACACCGACTCTCAGCCCATTACGCTGCGCATGCGCGGCGAATGGGACGTGCGCGTCTACGACGCCTGGAACGGGACCATCAGCAAGGCAAACGTCTCGCGCGCAGGCGGTTTCACCGCGTTTGACACGGCGCTCTACGCCCAGGACAGCCTGTTGCTGCGCTTTACGCCCGCACACGGCGAGCGCCGGGCGGCTCCTGCGCCGCGCGCCGCCGCCTCCACGCCCGTTGCAATTGCCAGCGAGGTTCCCGTCACGCTCAGCGAGCCAAACGCGCTGTTGCTGGATATGGCGGAATATGCATTTGACGGCGGTCCCTTTCAGCCGTGCGAGGAAATTTTGCGCCTGGATAACAAGTTCCGCGACGCGCTGGGCTATCCCTACCGCATGGAGGCCTTCCCGCAGCCTTGGTGCATCCGCGAGCAGGAAGGCGACACCGCGCACACGCTCTCGCTGCGCTTTCACGTCTTCTCCGAGGTAGACGTCGCCTCGGTGGATCTGGCGCTGGAGCACCCGCACGATTGCCAGATCCGCTGGAACGGCGAAACCGTTTCCAACAAACCCACCGGCCGGTATGTGGACCGCGACATTTTGCGCGTTCGGCTGGGCGCGCTGAAAAAAGGCGAAAACGAACTGTGCGTTTCAATGCCCTTCGGGCGCAAGACGGACGTGGAAGCAATGATGCTGCTGGGCGATTTCGGCGTGCGCGTTTGCGGCCGCAAAGCGGTGGTTATCGCGCCCGTGCGTGCGCTGAGCTTTGCGGATTGGACCGCGCAGGGGCTCCCCTTCTATGGCGGCGCGGTGACCTATCATATCGACGTGCAAGGGACGGGGAACCCGCTGCGCGTCTCGTTGACGAAATTCCGCTCGCCGGCCATCGCCGTCGATTTGGACGGCGAGCGTCAAGGGCTGATCGCCATCTCCCCCTATTCCGCCGTCACAAAGCCCGCCGCGCCCGGCCCGCACCGGCTGGATTTGACCGTCTATGGCAACCGCTACAATACCTTTGGCGCGGTGCACAACTCCGACGAGGAAAAGGACGTCTATTGCTCGCCCAATTTCTGGCGTTCCACAGGCGATACCTGGGCGTACGAATACCAGCTGCGCCGCACGGGGCCGTTGGCCGCCCCCATCGTCGAAGCGCTCAGCTAAGGCCATCCTTTTCACGCAAGATGCCCCCGGCCAAGCCGGGGGTTTTTTATTTTTCAGCCATCGTCCGGGGCCCTACGGCGCCCGGGTCCCATCCCCTTTTCCTTTCCTTCCGTTTTGCCAGCATCCCCTTAACCGCCCGCTTCCCCTTGCTCTCCTTCCCCTTGCGGGGCCGCTTCGCCCTCCATGCTGCCGAGGGCTTTCCGGCGCCCCTTTTTGCAGCGCATCCTGCCGCCCCGTGATGCGGCCAGGCCGTTTGCAATCCACGCGCATCAGCAACGCTTTTTTTAACGGCCGGCACGCGTTTGGCCCCTTTTGCTTCCAACAAGGCCGCAGGCTCTTTGGGGAAAAGCGGCTTTTGCCTGCGTTTTTTCAATCTTCATGCTTTGCGCAGGGGTAAAACACAAAAAGCGGGCCCTTCTCCCAGGGTCCGCTCAAACCATGTGGCCTGAACCATTGCGCATTCATGTAAACTTTAGTGCGTTTAACTTTCGCAGGATGTCGGACAGTTCCTGTTGGCGCTCGCTCTCCTGACGGTGTTGCTGGGCGAGCAGGTGTTCCTTTTCCACCTCGCCGTCGATGATTGCGTCGAACATATCGCTCTCATAGTGCTGGCAGCGCTCTTTGGACGTTTTGAAAGCTTTCTCCAAAAGGCGCCGCAGCACGTCCGCTTCGCGGAGCGTCAGCTCCAGGCTTGCAGCCTGATGATCCATGCAAACACCTCTTTACCAAATTCACACAGCGTAACGCACATTCCCTCCACCGCAACGAGCACAATGCAGGCTAAGCACTTGTGCGCGGCAACCTATCTACCGCCTTTCATACGGGTTCAACCTTCTCCTGAAAGGATACGGCGCAAAACGTCTGATTCCTCTTTACATTTCTGTTATATTTTCCCGTCATGCCGTTTCATCCCGAAGCGCATCGAGGATGTTCTCTTTCTTCGCTTTGCCCACCGCATAGCGCATCGTAATAAAAACGACGGCAAAAACGCTCAGCGCGCTGACGCCCATACCACCCCACGGCACTCGAAACGATATGTTTTCCGCCCCGCCCGAGAACATCCCCCAGTAGATGAGCAGCGAACAAACAAGCGCAAGCGGCAGCCCTACAGCCAGCGCTTTCAGCCCATAGAGCGCACACTCCAGGCGCATCATCTTTTGAAAGTCCTTTTCGCCCATGCCGATGGAGCGGAGCATGGCAAGCTCCCGCCTGCGCAGGCTGATGTTCGTGGTAATCGTGTTAAACACGTTGGCAAGCGCAATGAGCGAAATCATCGCGATAAACGAATAGGCAAAAACGTTGGCAATAAACACATAGTTGCGGTTCTCCTCCAGCATTGCCTTCACATTCAGCACCGTGCAGCGGCTTGCAAGATCCATTTGCTGCAAAACCGCCTGCATCTGCTGCGCCGTCTGTGCAGGATCGTCCGAGAGGAACGTCATTCCCTGGCTCAGCACGGGAAGCCCATCAAAAACAGGCAGCTTCCTGTAGGAATCAGGCGCAACCGCCTGCAAAATATAAGGTTTGCTTTCCATCTTAGAAAATGACGGCAGGCTGTCCGGCACGGCAAAATCCATGCAAGCCAGCTCAACGGCGCTCTCTACGCCTGCCGTGCCAAGCGCCAAGCGCACGCGATCCCGCGCAAACAGCTCCGGCAACGCCTCCAGCGACTCCGCCCGCTCGTCATCCATCTTTGCTAAGGCGATCAGCGCCGCGCCGTCCCCACCATACGCCTCCGGCGACAACCCAAGCCCTTGCAAAATGCCCGCAAACGAGCCGTCATCCAGGAACTGGATTTGCAGCGACAAAGCAACCGGGCCATCCGCCTTAGGCTGCGCGCTTCCCTGCCAGAAGGCCTCGGAAAGATCGGCCACATTGGCCGTGCAGCCGGCAACCATCATCGTTTGATACGCGCTTTGCGTCACGCCGTCCACCTTTTTCAGCTTCTCATACAGCGCCTGCATTTCGCTTTCTTCCAGATCCTGCACCGTAACGCCTATGTCGTATGTCGTTACCTCGGCCGCCTGCTGCGCCGTCTGGCGCAGATAGACCACAAAAGTGTTGGCGGCAAGAAACAGTACGATGCTGAGCACGAGCGAGAGCACGACGCTGCCGGACCGTTTCCTGTCGCGCCGGAAGCTCTTGAGGGCGAGCAGCCCTTCTAAGCCACACAGGCGCATCACCCAGCGAGGCGTTTTTACCGCATTACGGCGTATTTCCTGCGTCTCCGTTTGCCGGATGCATTCCAACGCGCTCAGATGCGCCGCCAGGCGGGCCGGAATTCCGGCGGAAAACAAGATTGTCAAAAAACCTATGATCACCGCTGCGCCCATCGCCGGCAAAGAAAGGCGCATTGTCAACGGTACGCCCTGATAGAGCAAATCCACAAAGTTTTTAGCCACCATGCGAATGATCACACCGATGCAGGCAATCCCCAAAAGAATGCCGCACGGGATACCGGCCATCCCCGTAAATAGCCCTTCCAACAGCACGGCGTTGCGCAGCTGCCTCGGCGTCGCGCCCACCGACGCCAGAAGCCCGAACATCCGCATGCGCTCGGTGAAGGAAATGGTAAAGGCATTGTAAATCAGAAACACTGAACCTGCGGCGATGATGGCCAGCACGATGCAGCCCACCGCCCATAGCATCGTCGTAAAAACCCTATCGCTTGAAAGGCCCCAAAACCGTAGGACGCCGTCGTTGAGCGCATACGCATGGCCGCCGCCGTTTTCCCGCACATAGGCGCGCACGCCGAAGGGGTTTTTAAGCGTCACAAACGCAGTGAACGCTTTTCCGTCTTCTCCATCCGCCAGCGTCACGAGCGTATAGCCCGGCGCGGTGCGCTCCTCAAAGGCGGGCCGCTGGCAAATGCCGACGACGGTATAGCTCCGCTCCCCTGCAGGGCGCAGCGTCTCCTGCCCGGCGCGGAACGGATCGTGCTGGCTGAGCGTTTCCCCTCCGTCCGTCCGCTCAAAAAGCGCCAGAGAAAGCATATCGCCCAGCGAAACGGCAACGCCCCCGTTCGTCTCCGCATGTAGCGGCACTACCACCTCCGCGCTGTTTTGCGGCATCCTGCCAGAAAGCAACGAAAGTGGCAGCGCCTGCAGCGCCCGCTCATCCAGGCCGGCAACAAACCAATAGGGTTTATCGGGGTTTTCGCCGCCTTCCATTGCTGCGTAGCCTATCTCCTCATATGCCACAACTCCGGCGACGCCGTCCGTCTCCCGCTGCTTTTGTACAAACGCGTCGTTGACGTTGTAAAACGCCACATGCCAATCGCCGTATTTCAGCGCCGCCCCCGCCGCCATATACTCCAGCAAAGAAACGCCAAACGTAATTACCGCCGTGAGCATCGCGGCGGAAAGCATGACACCGGCCACCGTTGCCAGCGTCCGCGCGCGGTTTTTCTTCATGCTTGCAAGCGTAATTTTTGCAAAAACGTTCACGCACGGACCGCCTGCCTTTCATCGCCCGCCACCCTGCCATCGGCAATGGTGATGACGCGCTCTGCCCGCAGAGCGATCTTCTCGTCATGTGTGACGATCAGCAGCGTTTGCCGGTATTTTTTGTGGCTCTCCTCCAGCAAGCGGATGATTTCCTGGCCGTTGCGGCTATCCAGGCTGCCGGTTGGTTCATCGGCCAGCATGACGGCCGGCGCGTTCATCAGCGCGCGGCCGATGGCTACGCGCTGCTGTTGGCCACCGGAGAGCTGGTTGGGCAGGTGTTTTCTGCGCTCCTGAAGGCCAAGCAGATCCAGCAGCCCGTTGAGGCGTTCCTCGTTCACGCTCCGCTTGTCCATCAAAACGGGCAAAGCAATGTTTTCCTCCACGTTGAGCGTGGGGATTAAATTATGAAACTGATAAATCAGCCCCACCTGCCGCCTGCGGAAAATCGCCAGCTGCTCGTTGTTTTGAGCGTAGACGTCCTGGCCGCTGAGAAACACCTTGCCGCTTGTGGGGACATCCACCCCGGCAATCGCATGCAGCAGCGTTGATTTTCCCGATCCCGACGCGCCGACGATTGCCACAAATTCCCCCTTTTCCACCGTCAGGTTGACGTCCTCCAGCGCGGTGGTCTGGATTTCCCCTTTCCCATAGTACTTGCATAAATGAACGATCTTTAAAAATTCCATTTCCTGCGCCCCTTTTCTCTCTAGGCTGCCCCAATCATAGCGCTTTTCCCTGACGGCCGCGTGACTTTTCCGTGAGCGTTCCGTCACTTTGGAAAGCGAATGATGAACTCCGCTCCTCCTTGCGGAGCATTCTGAGCGCAGATCGAGCCGCCGTGGCGTAGGATGATCATTTTACTAAGCGCTAACCCGATACCGTATCCCACCGTCTCCGAACCCTTTCCCCGATAGAACCGTTCAAACACGCGCGGCAGATCCTCCGCCGAAAAGCCTTTCCCCTGGTCGCGGATGACGATCTCACTAAAGAGCGGCGTTTCCCTGGCGGCAATTTCGATGGCGCTCTGCCGCGGCGCGCTCTGGATACAATTTTTCAAAATGTTCTCCAGCGCCTGCGAGAGCCATCCGGCGTCCGCAACGATGCGCATCCCCTCCGGCACGCTGCACCGCAGGGCAATTTCATGCAATTCCAGGGGGATCAGCAGGGGATGGGCTGCTGCGCGCACGAGCGCGGCTACTTCGACGGCCTCTTTCTTTAGCGGCACGATGCCGGCATCCAGGCGGGAAAGCTTGAGCAGCGCGTCCAAGAGCCACTCCATCTGCAAAAACAGCTCCTCCATCTCGCGCAGCAACGCCTTGCGCGCCTTCGCCTCCGGCGCTTTTTCCACCAACGGCAGGATCAGATTGGCGGCGGTGAGCGGCGTGCGCAGCTGGTGGGAAATATCCGCAAGCGCGTCCGCAAGGCGCTGCTTTTCCCCTTGGAGCGCGCGGTTCTGTTCCCGGATGCGCAGCGTCATCTTGGCGATTTCATTCTCCAAGATGGAGAGCTCCCCCTCCGCCAT
>DVLH01000262.1 GCA_018715585.1 Candidatus Aphodomonas merdavium | reverse complement strand
CCACCTATTGAAGCCTAAGGCTTCAATAGGTGGCGTTTCCAAGCTGCTTTCTAGCGCGGCTTGTACAGCGTCTTCCGGCGGGTTTAGCAAACCAACATATTCGGGAAAAGCTACGAGAAGCTGCTGCTGGGAAAGCACAATCCCGGCCGGAAGCGTGGTGCCGGAGAGCATGCCGGGGAATTGTGTTGCAAATGCCGCTGCCGTTTCCTCCGGCAGGGAATAATCGGCCAATAGCTGAAACACCCAACTGCCGTCTGCCTCCACCCACAGCCCTGTGGGCGGCTGCTCCTGGGCGTAAACGCATGCGGGAAGTGCCAGGCAAAACACAAGAAATACGATGGCAAAACGCTTCAAATGCTTCACTCCGTATCTTTTGTTAAAGCGCGCGTTAACGCGCGCCGGTTGTGTCGATGCAAAAACGGCATGCGTTCCGTACCTGGAAAGACGCAAAATACCTGTTTTCCATCGGGATCCACTCGTTCACAAAGCGGGCAAGCATCGCTTCGCCGTTTCGGGCGCGGATGCGCTCGCGCTGAGCTAACGGATCAAGCTGTAAAAAGACGCCAAATGCATAGGCACCACGCAGGTCCGGATGCATCGCATAGGCGCCTTCTACGATCACAAGGGGTGCGCGCTTGACGCGGATGGGTGGCGTGAGGGTGCGGGTATGGCAGTCATAACGGCGGTAGCAGATCACGTCTTCTCCTTGGGAGAGTGCAAGGAGCACTTCCTCCAGGAAGCGCTCCCTGTCTACGTTTCCACCCGGTTCCGCCAGCCGCTCCGGAGTGCGCTGCTGCGGACGCAGGAAAAAATCGTCCATATGAAAGACGCTAGCACCGCAAGCGCTGGCAAGATCGCCTGCAAGCGTAGATTTACCCGAGGCACACATGCCATCGATTGCAACAATACCTCTTTTAAGCGTACAAAGCGCTTGTAGCAAATCATCTTTTGTACTGAAAGAACCAACAGGCACAGCTTGTGGTTCCTGTGCAGCAGCAGCCGTCATAGCGCTTTGAGCACCACCGCGGTGCGGCAGGGCAAATAGATCATGAAGCCGGAAGTATCGTTGTGGACGGTAGCGGTGTAGACATATTGTTCATCAGTACGGTTATCACCGCCAAAGGCAGGGTTATCCGTCGAGAGGAGAATACGCCAGCGCGAACCGTCGGGAGCGGGCAGGAAGGTGTCCTGTCTGGACTCAGTAGGATGGAAGTTAAAAGCGAAAAGCAGCCCGTTTTTCTTAAAGCAGATGATCTTTTTGCCTTCATCAATCCAAAGGCACTCACTGCTTCCCATTTTGTAAAGGCCATATTGACGGAAAAGGCTAAGCATCGCTTCATCAAAGGTGGCGATCCATTCATACTTGAGCAGATTATTGTCGCGCAGCGACCACTGACGGCGCGCATAGTGGTAGCTCCAGTTATTGCCTTCGCGAGGAAAGTCAATCCATTCCGGATGGCCAAACTCATTGCCCATGAAGTTTAAATATCCTTCGCAGGCAAGCGAGATAGTAATGAGGCGGATCATTTTAATCAGTGCGATGGCACGGTCAATGACAGTCGTATGCGTCGTCTTTTCCATGTCGGTATACATGGCGGCGTCCGCAAGACGGAAAATGAGCGTTTTATCGCCTACGAGCGCCTGGTCATGGCTTTCACTATAGCCGACAACAGGCTCATTGGGACGGCGCGTCGTCAATTCATGCCACATACGGTGCAAATCCCAATCTTCATCGCGATGGGTAAGCGTTTCAATCCAGAAATCCGGTACGCCCATGTTCAGCCGGTAGCTGAAGCCAAAACCACCATCCCGCACGGGGAGACAAATGCCAGGCATGCCACTGACATCCTCTGCAATCGTGATCGCGTTATGCTTAATGCTATGGATGAGCTCGTTGGCAAGCATCAGATAGACAGAGGCGTTCATATCCAAGTTGGGGCCAAAGTAATCATCATAGCTGGTAAACGGATGGCCCAGGCCATGGTCATAGTAGAGCATGGACGTCACGCCGTCAAAGCGGAAACCGTCAAAATGGTATTCCGTCATCCAGTATTTGATGCTGGAGAGGAGGAAATGCGCAACGCTCGGGTTGCCATAGTCAAAGACGCGGCTGCCCCAGGCGGGATGATAACCGGCTTGACCTGCCTTAAAAAACTGTGTTTGCGTGCCATCAAACTCGGCAATTCCTTCGTCAAAATTGCTGCTGGCGTGCGAATGGACAAGATCCAGCAGCACGGCGATACCCATGCTGTGCGCCTTGTTGACGAGCGCTTTGAGCTCTTCGGGCGTGCCATACCAGGAGCTGGCCGCAAAGAAATTAGAAACCTGATAGCCAAAGGAAGCATAGTAGGGATGCTCCATAACGCCCATCAGCTGAATGGCGTTATAGCCGGCCTTCTGAATGCGCTCGAGCACATTGTCGGTAAATTCGGCATACGTGCCAACACCGCCGCGCTCTGTCGCCATGCCGATGTGCGCTTCGTAAATCATCAGCGGCGTAGCGCGTACGGGGCTATAGTCTGCGTCATCCCAGACGAACGGCGTTTCCGGCTGCCAGATTTCGCCGACAAAACGGTTCGTCCCCTCCGGGCGCACAATCCTGTGGATATAGAGCGGAATACGGTCGCGCTTGACGCCATTGGCATCTTCAACCTCCACGAGGACGTGTTGGCCGTGGCTGAGCGCCTTTGCGCCAGGCAGGACGATTTCCCAGTTGCCATTGTCCAGCTTTTTCAGCGGGTGAGAGATCCTGTTCCAATCGTTAAAGTCACCAATGAGATGCAGCGCGCGCGCTTGAGGAGCCCACTCACGATAAACCCAGCCAAGTGGCGTGCGGTGAATGCCGTAATAGAGATGGCCGTTGGCAAACTCGCGCAAACGACCGCCGCCCGGCAAGAGCTTTCGGTGCATAGCAGCATGCTTTGCAAGGCGCATACGGATATTTTTCTCATACGGCTCCAGATAGGGGTCGAGATGAATCATTCCCAAATCGCGAGGTTTGCGTACCATATCAAAATTGATACCTCCAGAATTGCCTTATTTTTACGGCAACGCTATTTTCTCAGATATATAATACAACAAATCTTTGCATTTGAAAACAGGAAAAACACGACGAAATCCGCTAGAAAGATGATCAAAAATCTTTTTTTGC